>USKL01000087.1 GCA_900555225.1 uncultured Collinsella sp. | reverse complement strand
TGCGCTGGGCGCCTATGGCGTGGGCTCGGCGAATATTTATGCCGACCATGCGAGCGGCAAGGACTTCGATCGACCGCGTTATCGCGAGCTGCTGCACGTCCTGGGAGACGGGGACGTGCTGGTGGTGCTTTCTATCGACCGACTTGGCCGTAATTACTCCGAGATTCTTGAGGAATGGCGACGCATTACCAAGGTGCTCGGGGTTGCCATTGTGGTGTTGGATATGCCATTGCTTGACACGCGCGCCAGGGCCAGCGGCGCGCCGGATGTGACTAACACCCTGATTGCTGATATTGTGCTGCAGCTGCTGAGCTACGTGGCGCAGGTGGAGCGCGAGAATATCCATCGGCGCCAGGCGGAGGGGATTGCAGCGGCGCGGGCGCGAGGGGTCCGTTTCGGTCGACCTCGCAAGCCATGCCCTCCTCAGTTTGAGCTGGTGCGCGATAGCTATGAGGCGGGCGATATTACCCGCAGCCAGGCAGCAAAGTGCCTGGGCGTGTGCGTGGGGACGTTCGATCGCTGGATGCGCGAGGCGGGGTAGGGTTTTGCGTCGCTTTGTCGCTTCCTGTTGCGATTCAAATTTTGATACGGTGACGATGCCATTTGGGGCTACACTCGCTGATATTCAAAAAAGGAGGTTGACCCTTGGCGCGCGTAAAACAAATAATCGGATGGACCGCGATCGTTCTGTTCGCTGCAACGCTGGCGGGCATCTGGGTGCTGACGGAGCAAAATGCGGTGGAGACGTCGTTGCTGAGCGAGTCCACCGCGCGTGTGGTGGAGGGTCAGGCTACGGGCGTTCAGGCTGTCGATGCCACGGGTGAAGCTCAGGCGGAGAACGGAATGACCGGGGGCACCGATTCGGCTGCCTCGAATGTCCGGTCTGGCCGACTTGCTTCCATTCGCATGTGGGTGGGCACGAACGTCCGTCGCGTTGCCCATACCGTAGAGTTTTTCTTCGTCGGATTGTTCGCCTCGGTGGTCGTGGTTTGCTTTTCCAGGCGTCCGTGGAGCGTATGCTCCCGTTGCGTGCCCGTATTGCTCTTTTGCGCCGCCTGCTCCGTTGGCGATCAGGTACATAAGATCTTTGTTCCCGGCAGGCATTTCGACGTTATCGATTTAGGATTCGATGCTGCGGGCTATGTCATCGCCATGCTGTTGGTATTGCTGACGGCGGCGTTGGTGCGCCATGCGACTCGGCCGATCGGCGCCCATGCGAGGCGCTAGCCGGTAACAAACCCGTTTCTGATAATGCGACCTTGTTGAATTATTTTGTGTCGCGCGTATTTCCGAGCGGTCGGATTTGAGGGGCGAGCGGTAGAACGCTCGCCCTTTGTGCGCCACGATGCGGCACAATGTACCGCAAAAGCTGTTTGTATCCGGTACGAATCGTTCATTGGTCTTTAATTCTTCTCAACGGAGGTGTTTGAGATGGCAAACGGATTGCTTTTGCGGCTTCGCGAGCGTGAGCTCAGCGCGAGCCCGGCGGAACGCAATGTCATCGCATATGTAAGCGCTCATCCGCACGAGGTGGTCGGGCTGTCCGTCCGCGGTCTTGCCGATGTCACGTTCTCCTCGCCCTCGAGCATTTTGCGCTTTTGCAAGCGTTTGGGTTTTGCGGGCTACAAGGAGTTCCAACGCGAACTGATTGCCGAGCTGGCGCTCTTAGGTGACAAGAAAGACGTTGCCCTCGAGGACATCTCCATGGATGACAGCGTCGAACGTATCGTGGGGAAGGTGATGAAAAGCAACGTGCGCACGATCGAGGCGACGGCGCGAACGCTCGATTACACCGTCTTGGAGCGATGCGCGGCCCGTCTTAAGCGGGCACGCGCGGTCAATCTGTTCGGTATTGGTGCTTCTCGTTTGGTCGCGCACGACCTGGCGCAAAAGCTCATGCGTGTCGACAAAGAGTGCCATCTGTACGACGACTGGCATGATCAGCTCTTATGTGCCAAGAACATGCATGAGGGCGATATGGCAATCGCCTTTAGTTACTCGGGCTTGACGCAAGAGGTGCTGGACTGCACCGCCGAGGCTCAACGCCACAACTGTCCCGTAGTGGCCGTTACCAAAGTAGATGGATCATCCAAGCTTGCCACCATGGCCGATGCCGTGCTCGGCGTCGCTGCGAGTGAACCCTTGGTCCGCAGCGGTGCCATGGCTTCGCGTATGGCCCAGCTTATGGTTGTCGATGCCCTGTACGCTGCTTACGTTGCCAGCGACTACGAACGGGCGACGCATGTCATTAAGCAAAACTACATCGAGAAACAGGAAAGATGAGGTGAATGAAATGCTCGATTTAACAAAATTCACGACCGAACAGCGTAATCAAAGGTCAATGGACCTCGATACGATGACATCGCTGCAAATCGTCACGACGATGAACGATGAGGATCTTCGTGCCGTCCAGTCGGTCACGAAAGTGTTGCCCCAGGTTGCCACAGCAATCGACTGGGCTGCTGAGACACTCGAGCGCGGCGGGCGCGTCTTTTACATGGGCGCAGGCACCAGCGGTCGTCTGGGCGTACTCGACGCTTCGGAGTGTCCGCCCACGTTTGGCGTGTCACCCGATCTGATTGTCGGGCTCATTGCCGGAGGCGAGACGGCGTTTATCAAGGCTGTCGAAGGTGCCGAAGACAGCGATGAGCTTGGCGCGAACGACCTGCGAGAGCGTGGACTCTCGGACAAGGATCTTGTCGTTGGCCTGGCGGCAAGCGGTCGTACTCCTTATGTGGTGGGCGGCCTTGTGTACGCCAAGGCAACTGGGTGCAAGACCATTGCAATTGCCTGCAACCAAGGGTCGAAGATCGGGGAGAGCGCAGATCTTGCCATTGAGCCCGTGCCCGGTCCCGAGGTGCTGACCGGCTCAACGAGACTCAAGGCGGGAACGGTTCAAAAGCTCATTCTCAACATGATTTCGACCGGTGCCATGGTCAAGATTGGCAAGGTGTACCAAAACCTGATGGTCGATGTGCAGCAGACGAACGAGAAGTTGGTGGTGCGCGGCCAGAACATCGTGATGGAAGCGACCGACTGCACGCGCGAGCGCGCTGTTCAGGCGCTTGCGGATGCCGGCGGCCACGTAAAAACCGCTATTGTCTCGGTGCTGTTGGACTGCGATGCCGAGCAGGCTGCGGTAGCTCTTGAACGGGCGCACGGCCATGTCCGTACTGCGGTGAGTGGCCATGAGAAGAGCAATGCCGACGCCCAATAGGTGCGCGGCGTGAGCTGATATGACATCCAGACGAGATACCCAATACAAGGAGGAGTTATGACGAACAAAGAGCTGGCCCAAAAGCTGTTGGACCTTTTGGGCGGTAAAGACAACGTGCTCGCAAACGCGGCGTGCATGACGCGCCTGCGCGTGACCGTCAAAGACACGGGCAACGTCGACACGGAGGGTATTAAGGCACTCGACGGCGTGATGGGCCTGGTCGAGGACGACACGATGCAGATCGTGCTGGGTCCGGGCAAGGTGAATAAGGTGCTCGAGGAGTTCTCCAAGCTCACCGGCCTTGCGAAAGGCGTTGCCGACGAGAGCGTGGTTGACGCTGCGGCCACAAACAAGGCCGCGCAGAAGGCCAAGTACGAGTCCAAGCCGGTTCAGGCCTTCCTCAAGAAGATTTCCAATGTCTTCGTCGCCCTGCTTCCCGGCATCATTGCGGCTGGCCTCATCAACGGTATCTGCAACGTCATTAACGTCTCGACGGCAGGCGCGCTTGCAGGCGAGTGGTGGTACCAGGGCATTCGTTCCATGGGCTGGGCCCTGTTCGCCTATCTGCCCATCTTGGTGGGTTATAACGCGGCACGTGAGTTTGGTGGCTCCGCTGCGCTGGGCGGCATCGCCGGCATGATGTGCATCGCCAACAGTGCCATGCCCCTGCTTGCGCCTGGCGCGGCTGATCCTGCCACTGCCATTCTGCTGCCGCTCACCAATACGCAGTACAACCCCGCAGCGGGCGGCATGATCGCGGCTCTCATCGCTGGCGCATTTTTTGCCTGGATGGAGCGTCAGATTCGCAAGGTTATGCCCAACGCACTCGACACGTTCTTGTCCCCGCTGCTGGTGCTCATCATCGGCGCCTTTGCTCTGATGCTCGTCATCCAGCCGGTTGGTGCATGGCTGACGACTGCCATCTTTAGCGTTTTGACCTTTATCTTCGAGAAGCTGGGCGTCCTGGGCGGCTATATCCTGTCGGCAGGCTTCTTGCCGCTGGTTTCCGTCGGCCTGCATCAGGCGCTCACGCCGATCCACGCTATGCTCAACGATCCCGACGGCGCTACCAAGGGTATCAATTACCTGCTTCCCATCCTTATGATGGCTGGCGGCGGCCAGGTCGGTGCCGGTTTGGCGCTGTACTTTAAGACCAAGAACGCCAAGCTCAAGAAGTACGTCGCAGAGTCCATTCCCGTTGGAATCCTGGGTGTGGGCGAGCCTCTGATGTATGCTGTTACGCTGCCGCTCGTTCGTCCGTTTGTGACGGCCTGCCTGGGTGCCGGATTTGGCGGCGCGCTCGCGGCGCTGCTTCACATCGGCACGGTTTCTCAGGGCGTTTCCGGTCTGTTTGGCCTGCTGATCGTCGTTCCTGGCCAGCAACTCGGCTACGTTGCCGCTATGCTGCTTGCCTATGCCGCCGGCTTTGTCCTGACGTGGTTCTTTGGCGTCGACGAGCAGAAGATCAACGAGTTCTTTGGCGAGTAGTTTGATATCGCGAGCCGTGTTGCTCGGGGTTCGCGGCGCGCAGCAGATTTCTTGATGTTATGGTTGTGCCGGCGGGGCTAGCTGCTCCGCCGGCCTTTTTAAAGGAGCGTTGAAGCGTGAAAACGGGTATTTCGATTTATCTTTCCAGCCCTCTGCAGGATATTGAGCGGACGATTGAGCGCGGTGCCGCGGCGGGTGCGCGCTATGCGTTCACCTCGCTGCATATTCCCGAGGATGGGGGAGCGGCGTATGCAGATAAAGTCCGTCATGTTCTGTCGCTGCTTTCCGCCCGCGGCATTGCGCTCATTGCCGATGTGGGGCCTCGCACGTGCGATTTGCTCGGGCGTGAGCGCATCGAGGATCTGCGCGATTTGGGGTTGGAATACCTTCGTTTGGACTATGGTTTTAGCGCCCAGCGGGTCGCGGAGCTGTCCGGTGTATTTCGCATTGTGGTCAATGCATCGACGGTGAGTTCTGATGAAATCGCATCGTGGCGTGAAGCCGGCGCCGATGTGACTCGTTTTGCCGCCTGCCACAATTTTTACCCCAAGCCTTATACCGGTTTAGCTCTTGAAGATGTTGCTCGGACGAATCTTCGTCTTGCGGCGCTTGGATTCGAAATCATGGCTTTTGTGCCGGGTGATGCTAACGTTCGCGGGCCGGTATTCGAGGGACTGCCGACGGTCGAGGCGCAGCGCGGTCGCGCGTCAAAGGTTGCTCTCAATATGCTTGAGCTTGCACATGGCGCCGATTGCGACATTGTGTTGGTCGGCGACCCCGATCTTTCCGATGCGGGCTGGGCGCAGTTTGCTCAAGTTTCCGCCGGATACGTGGACCTGCAATGCGAGCTTGAGCCCGGTTATGCCTATGTGCGCGGGCAGATTCATCACGACCGGCCCGACTCGAGTGTCCTCATCTTTAGGTCTCAGGAGTCACGTACGAAGCTTAAGCCGGATTCCGTGCCGACGGATGCCGGAGCCGGCCTGCCGCGAAAGGCGGGGTCGATCGCTGTGAGCAATAGCGGATATGGGCGCTACGAAGGCGAGCTTGAGATTGCGCGGGTCGATCTTCCCGGTGACGAGCGCATGAACGTTGCGGGCCATATCACGCCCGAGGCAATGGAGCTGCTGCCGTTCATCAAACGCGGATTCGGGGTACGGTTCGGTTAGCGTGTGACCCGTGGGCTACAATTGGCCCATCATACGAAGGCGCCTCGTGTGGCGTGTGCCTGCGTTGGCCGATCTATATTCGGAGGATTCCCATGACCGTACTGTTTGTTGAATATCCCAAGTGCTCGACCTGTAAGAAGGCCAAGGCATGGCTGGACGAACATGGGGTAGAGTATATCGATCGCGATATCGTTTTGGACAATCCCACGGCTGATGAACTTGCGACCTGGATTGCTCGTTCGGGGCTGCCGGTGCGGCGCTTCTTTAATTCGTCGGGCATGAAATATCGAGAGCTGGGCCTGAAGGCGCGTCTGGATGCGGGCATGACGGATCGGGAGTGCTACGAGCTGCTGGCGACCGACGGCATGCTGGTCAAGCGTCCGCTGCTGGTGGGCGACGACTTTGTGATTCCAGGCTTTAGGGAATCGGCTTGGTCCGAGGCGTTGCTGTAGCGGCTGCGGAAAGTGCGACCCGGAATTCGCTTCCAGAATGGGATGCACTTTCCCAAAGTGGCCGGTTGCGGAAAGCACGTCCCATTCTGAGCTTCG
>USKL01000086.1 GCA_900555225.1 uncultured Collinsella sp. | reverse complement strand
CACTTCCTCGGCAAAGAGGTCATAGGCCTCGTCGAAGCTGAGGGTACCCAGGGGACGAAGCAGCGCGCCGATGGGGCCGATATCGCCGGCGACGTAGCGGGCGCCGGCCTCGCGGGCACAGGCGACAGCGGCGGCAAAGACGTCTGCCACGGTGGCGGCACCGTCGAGCTTGTGGGCGTTGGCGCCAAAGGTGTTGGCGGTAATCACGTCGCAGCCGGCCTCGACGTACTGGCGCTGAATGTCGGTAATGACCTGGGGCTCCTCAAAGTTGAGCAGCTCGGGCAGGGCGCCCGCCTTCATGCCAGCGGCCTGCAGCATGGTGCCCATGCCGCCGTCGAACAGCAGGTGTCCCGTGCCCTCGATGGCCGCACGCAGGCGATCGTCCTTAATGCGCAGGTCGTCGATCGTGCGCGTCTTGTACGTGGCACCGTTGCGACGTGCGGCATCAACGGGCGCCGCCAGCGCGGCACCGTCCAGATCATGAGTGATAAGTATGTTTGAGCTATTCGCCATGTGCATCCATTTCGTCTAGAGCCCACTGAGGAATTTCTATTTGAAGAGATTTGTCGGGCTCGATATCTTCGATTCGCTTGTTGTAGTGGGCAAGAAGCCGTGCGACATTTAATCGAATTAGGCCTCGCTTGTAGAACGATAACTCTTCAATATTGATGCCGATAAACGATTCGAGCGCGATAACCTGTACGCGATTGCCGAGTCCCTCACTTTCGAACAGTCCGTAAGCGAAGGAAACTTTATCGTGGGGGACAACGACGATGGGCCGAATGCCATTTCGAATGTTATCTCGGCATCGATCGGTCAATTTGGCCATTGGCGATACAGTCACATGAAATGCAGCATCATTGATTTGGAAATCGCCAGAACGGTCTGTTTGCTGGTCGGCGGCGTTTGAGTTGTCCTTTCCGATTTCTATGGTTGGAAATAACATCTCTAGTTTTGCACCTACCAGGTGCTGTGCGACGGTACCCGTTGGCTTATCGGACCGTAGGCTTGCTTCGGCTAGGATATCATCGACAATGACAGAAATTGGTTTTTGAAGATCGATTTCGACTTTGATTCTCTGCCGGTTAAAGAAATCGACCTGGATTCGCTCGACGAAGAAATTGGCGATTGCATTCGCAGCTTCAAGACGAGTGTCTTCGCAAGTGTCACTGGGTAGGGCAGAGTTGATAATTGTGGCAAGCTCAAGCGCCATCGGGAGTGTGCCGCGTGAGGTTCTGCCGCCCTCTGATGCGAAGGCACGCGTTTCCCCATGTCTGGCTAAAACTGTTTTGATGCATGCTCCACTTAGGCCTCGTACTTGGCTCCCCTTGTCCGATTGCACATAATCGTCGGTGAGCGGAAAACGGTTTTGCAACAGCTCGCTTATGCCTATGCCAACCGCCATGACGTTACGGTTGACGTTGCCTCGCTTGCTGCGCTTGGATTCGTACCAGAGTTCAATGGCATCCAAGATGTCTTTATCGGGCTCGCTCAAGGAGCAATTGGTCATTTCCATTATTGTCCACTCCGTTCCTTGAAGACATAAGCGCGGGTTTGACTGCATTTTTTATAAGCCAAGTGACAACTGGCACGGCAACTGCATCGCCGAATGCGTAGCGAATCTGAGCATCCGAGAAGCCGCTAAACTGACATGAGTCAGCACCTTGGAGACGGGCATATTCAGTTCCAGTCATCCAGCGAACTTCTATCTTTCCGTTTTCGCATATAACGACTGCCTGTCTTGATGAGCCGCCGCGAGCCGTTCTTAGACATCCGGCAATTTCTTCTTCACGGATTTCCCAGCGCACAACGCCCGATCGCGTGCGACGGTAAGCAGTGCGAACAATTCTTTCTTTGGCATTTAAGAAGCGCTGAAGGCGCTCTGCTTGATGCGGTGCAAGTGAGTCGATAAATGCTTGTACTTGGTTTTTGTTCCACCAACGCTTGTCGTTCTCGGGAATATTTTCAACAACCGTTGCAAGGCCCGTCATGCGAAGTGGACTTGGCTCGTTTAGGTGAGAGACGTGCGTAATGAGTGAAGGGTCGGAGTGAATCCAGGAGACCTTTTCAGGTCGAAGCGAGGAATCGAGTCGGCTGTTGGGAAGAGGGTTTTTTAATCCGACGACAAACATGCGGGGGCGTGACTGGGGAAGCCAGTGCCGTGCATCGATAAAATAAGCGTCGCATGAATAGCCTAAACGATTAAATTCCTGGCAAACGAGTCTAAAGTCATCACTGTTATTAGACGTGGCAAGGCCGATGACATTTTCGAGAACAAGTGCCCTCGGGGCACGATCGCTCATTCCTTCGATGGCCTTAATAAAGCCAAAGAACGCGCTGGACTCTTTGCCAGAGATAAGTCCCTCCCTGTTTCCCGCGAGAGATAAGTTTGTGCAAGGGCTTGACGCCCATGCGATGTCGGCTTGAGGTATTAGGTCGGGGTCGAGTGTGTGGACATCCTGCTCGACTAGATGTTCATCGCCCCAACACTGGCTGTACATGGCGCATTTAGTATGGTCTATGTCATTTGCCCAGATTGTTTTGATTCCGGCTTTTGCCATGCCGGCACGAGCCAAGCCAATGCCTGAAAAAAACTCAAGCGCGGTTAGTTGTGGCGAGAACTGCAGAATGTTGTGCATGTACTGGCTTTCAGATAGTTGTTATTTGGCATCTTATGGTACTTGTTTGTGAGGACATTCGCTTACATACGGATGAGATTCCCTCGATACCGTGCCATCATTGACATTTTATTCAGAATGCGAATAGCAGGTGGTATGGGTGGCGCGGAAGCGGCAGTGCTCGCGCATGCGGCAGATATTGCAGGTGGGGCGGCTCTGGGCGTCGTGGACCTCGCCGTCAAACAGACCGATCACCGCGGTCACGCTTTTGGTGGGCATGAGCAGGCTGGTGGGCGTGACGGTAAGCCCGATGAGCCGCGTGGCGTTGAGCGCATTGACGATCGAGCGCTGGGCCGAGAGCGGGCAGTCGCCGTAGCCGGGACTAAAGCGCCAGTTGCCGGCGAGCCCATGAACGGCGGCGTCCGTCTTGACCTGCTGGTCCATTTGCTCAACGGCGGCTTCCACGTAAGCGGAGCACGCGGCGTCGAGCACGGCGCCCTCCAGGGGATGTTGGGCTCCCGTGGTGCGCAAACGGCGCTCAGCATCCATGCCGAGAGTGCATGCCATGAGTGCAGCCATACGGGCGTCCTTAAGATGTCGATAGATATCGCGACCGCGCAGCTCAACATTGGTGCCGACCAGACGGATGCAAGGCTTGCCCTGCTCGTCCACGCTCGTGGCATCGACGGCAAACACGCGTCGCACGCCGCGGGGCTCGATATCCAGCTCTAGGCGCTCGACCACAAGCTCAATACGCTGCGACAACTCGGGTTCAATCTGCTGGCCGCCGTAGCCCAGGTAGCGCAACATCTCGGCACGATCGACGCGGGGATGGTGCGCGGCATCGATACGGTAAAGCGCCGGCGACGCAAGGTCGGCCGACACTTCGACAGTGGTTGTATCGATGTGCGGTTTTTCCATTACCCCAGGCGCTCCATAATGGTCGCGGCGATCGCAGGACGGTTCATAGTGTACAGGTGCAGGCCGTCGGCGCCGTGCTCCTTGAGGTCGCAAAGCTGGCGGGCTGCATAATCTACACCAGCTGCCTGCAGGCTCTCGGGGTCATTCTCGTACTTGGCGAGAATCTTGATGACGGGGGAGGGCAGCGACGCGCCGCACATAAAGACCATGCGGCTGATCTGTGACTTGCCCATAAACGGCATGATGCCCGCGGTAATGGGCACGGTGATGCCGGCCTTGTCGGCAAGCTCGCGAAAACGGTAGAAGCACTCGTTATCAAAGAAGAGCTGCGTCACAAAGAAGCTCGCGCCGGCGTCCTGTTTTTGCTTGAGGTGTTCGACCGAGAGGTTGAGATCCTCACAGGCAATGTGGCCCTCGGGGTAGGCTGCGGCGCCCACGCAAAAGCCGGCGTCGACGAGCTCGGGGATGAGGTCGCGGGCGTAGGCGTAGTCCGAGGCGGGCTTGTCGTCCTCGGTCGCGCCGGCGGGGAGATCGCCGCGCAGGGCCAGGATGTTTTCCACGCCGGCGGTGCGATACTCGTCGATCTTGGCGGCGATATCGGCATGCGAGCGGCCCACGCAGGTAAGGTGTGCCACCGAGGGCGTGTCGAATTCGCTCGAAATCATATGCGCGATGGGGGCGGTGGTGGCACCGTTGCCCGAGCCGCCGGCCGAGCAGGTGACCGAGACAAAGCTCGGCGAAAGCTTGCACAGATTGCCTGCCACTTCGCGAGCCGTGTCGAGGGTGAGCTCGCCCTTGGGCGGGAACATCTCAAACGAAACGGGCGCGGTGCCCTGGGATGCTGCCTGCTTAAAAACCTCGTCGACGCGCATATCGTGCTCCTCTAGATACGTAATAGTGTGATGTGTTGTAAGGATTCTACAGCACCACTGTGCCACGGTGGAGTTTCACTCGCTATTTGAGGATACCAATCAAAGATGCCTTGCTATCGGCTTTCTCTATAACAGAGCGGCTAATCTAGGCACGGACTATAAAGACTGGTATCTGATGCAAAATACCAGTTAATAGAGCTCCATCCCAAATTGACTACCCTTAAACCATGGAGAGAGGTCTGCAATTTATGCAGTTGATTGGCTGTTGAGGGTGGCAACGCCGCCTCGATAGGGTAACCTCATTGATTGGTTTCGCGACAGCAACATAACGGTAATGTCGCGGAAACACGGCGAGTCTAAGCTATGACTCGTTCGTTAGTAATCAACACCGCTTCTCACGCGGTGCCGATACGAAGGGAGTTCCGTATGGCCGAACTTACTGACCGCTTCGGGACCATGGTGTTCTCTGAGGAAGTCATGAAGGACTACCTCCCCAAGGACATTTGGAAGCGCCTTGCTGCAACCCTCGAGGGCGGTGAGCCGCTCGACCTGGATGTGGCCAACGCCGTTGCCCATGCCATGAAGGTCTGGGCTATCTCCAAGGGCGCGACGCACTACGCACATTGGTTCCAGCCTCTTTCGGGCATTACTTCCGAGAAGCACGACAGCTTCCTGGAGCCCAACCACGACGGCACCGCCATTACCAAGTTTACGGGCAAGAACCTCATCCAGGGCGAGCCGGACGCCTCCAGCTTCCCCAACGGCGGCCTGCGTGCTACCTTCGAGGCCCGTGGCTACACCGCTTGGGACCCCACTAGCCCCGCCTTTATCAAGGACGATGTCCTGTGCATCCCCACGGCTTTCTGCTCCTACACGGGCGAGGCCCTGGACAAGAAGACCCCGCTGCTGCGTTCCATGCAGGCCATCAGCGACCAGGCCTGCAAGGTACTGCACCTGTTCGGCAAGGATGTTGAGCGCGTTGCCACCACCGTTGGCCCGGAGCAGGAGTACTTCCTGATCCGCAAAGAGGATTACAACAAGCGCCTGGACCTGGTTCTGACCGGCCGCACCCTGTTTGGCTCTGCACCGTCCAAGGGCCAGGAACTGGAAGAGCACTACTTTGGTGTGATCCGCCCCATTGTCTCCGACTTTATGAAGGATCTGGACACCGAGCTGTGGAAGCTGGGCATCCCCGCAAAGACCAAGCACAACGAAGTTGCCCCTTGCCAGCATGAGCTCGCCCCCATTTACGATACCACCAACGTTGCCATCGACCACAACCTTCTGACCATGGAAATGATGAAGAAGATTGCCGATAAGCACGGCTTGGTCTGCCTGCAGCACGAAAAGCCGTTCGAGGGCGTTAACGGTTCCGGCAAGCACAACAACTGGTCCATCAGCACCAAGAGCGAAAACCTGCTGGATCCCGGCGATACCCCGATGGAAAACCTGCAGTTCATGGTCTTCCTGACCGCCGTTATCAAGGCAGTCGATGAATACGCTGACCTGCTGCGTACCTCTGTTGCCACCCCTGGCAATGACCACCGCCTGGGCGCTAACGAAGCTCCCCCGGCCATCATCTCCATCTTTGTCGGCGAAGAGCTGGAAGCTGTTATCGATGCTGTCTGCACCGACAGCCCCTATGCCGGCCCTGTTAAGATGAAGATGGACCTTGGCGTTGATGTTCTGCCCAAGTTCAGCAAGGATACCACCGACCGTAACCGTACTTCTCCGTTCGCCTTTACCGGCAACAAGTTCGAGTTCCGTATGCTGGGCTCGTCCCAGTCCATCGCCAGCCCCAACGTGGTGCTCAACACCATCATGGCCGACGAGCTGAAGCAGTTTGCCGACCGGCTGGCGCGCGCACGCTACTGGCTGGAGCAGTGCGCCCCGGAGCAGGTCAACCGCCTGCGCACGACGCGGAATTTCGAGGTGTACGACACGCTGTCGGACGAGGAGAAGGCGGAGATTGCCCGCCTGCACGACTACCTGGCTGCCGGCGGCTACACGCTGGA
>USKL01000085.1 GCA_900555225.1 uncultured Collinsella sp. | reverse complement strand
CGCACAGGAGCTCGGAGAACGCCGTAACGATGGCAGCGCGGCTTTTTGCCTTGCGGGCATCCATGGCTATGCGTCCGCGTGAACGAGTAGGCAGCGGAGCGTACCGGAGCAACCTTCGTAGGGGCGTTTGCCGGCGCCGTAGCCGACGGCTTCGATGCGGTAGCGTGAGGGCAGTTGGTCGGACGTGCACAGCGCGGTGACGATGGCGGCGCCCGTCGGCGTCACGAGCTCGCCAGCGACCGGTGCAGGCGTGAGGGCGATATTGCCCGCCTGGCACAGGTTGACGACAGCGGGGACGGGAATGGGCATGAGGCCGTGGGCACAGTGGATGGTGCCGTGACCCTCGGAGAGCGACTCGACCACGATGTCCTCAATACCAAGGTCGTCGAGGCAGATGGCGACAGAGCAGACGTCAACGATGGAGTCGACGGCGCCCACCTCGTGAAACAGGACGGTGTCGGGCGTTTTGCCGTGAGCCTTTGCCTCGGCATCAGCGAGTACGGAAAAAATGGCGAGGGCACGACGCTTGGCACCATCGCTTAGCTGCGAGCCGTCGATGATGGCGGTGACGTCCGCCAAAGAACGGTGGTGATGGTGGTGGGTGTGATGGTGACCCTCGTGGCCATGACCGTGGGCCTCATGGTCATGATCGTGGCAGTGCTCGTGTTCGTGCTCATCATGGTCATGATGGTGGTGCTCATGCTCGTGCGTGTGCTCGGCAGCTGCTTCGTTGCCGTAGAGCCAGGCCATATCGTGATCGTGGTTCTCGAGCTCCTCTGCAAGCTGGACGTCGAAATCGCAGGCGTCGATGCCATGCTTGTTTACGCGCGTCACGGCGATCGAAAAGCCGTCGACCGGCAGCGTGGCGAGCTGTTCACGCAGGTGCTCCTCGCTGGCGCCCAGGTCGAGCAGGGCCGCGACGGTCATGTCGCCGCTGATGCCCGAGGTGCCGTCGATGATAAGCGTGTGCTGATGGTTGGACATGAAATGCTCCTTAACGGGCGCGAGGTGTGCCGGCGCTCAGATGATTGATAAGACTTGCCTGGTAGGCGGCACCAAAGCCGTTGTCGATATTGACGACCGAGACGCCGCTGGCGCAGGAGTTGAGCATGGCGAGCAGCGCGGCTACGCCACCAAAACTTGCGCCGTACCCCACGCTGGTGGGAACGGCAATGACCGGACAGCTCACCAGGCCGCCGATAACGCTCGCCAGCGCGCCTTCCATGCCGGCAATGGCGATGACCACCTGAGCCTGGGCAAGCTCCTCGGCATGTGCGAGCAGGCGGTGCAGGCCGGCGACACCTACGTCGTAGAGGCGGTCGACCTCGTTGCCGTAGAACTCGGCCGTCAACGCGGCTTCCTCGGCGACGGGCAGGTCGCTCGTGCCGGCGCAGGCGACGACGATGCGTCCGTTGCCGGTAGGGGAGGGCTTGCCGCCCACGAGGGCAAGCTGTGTGTCTGGGACATATCCCAAGTCGATGCCGTTGCCGAGGAGCTCCGAGATACGGTCTGCTTTTTCGGCGTCCAGGCGCGTGACCAGGATGCGCTCCTGGCCGGCATCGCGCAGCGCTTCGATAATGGCGGCAATTTGCTCGGCGGTTTTACCGGCACCGTAGACAACCTCGCCGGCTCCCTGGCGCACTCCGCGCGAAAGATCGAGCTGCGCAAAACCCAGATCGGCGGTTGGCGCCGTCTGGAGGCGCGTGAGGGCGACTGCCGGGGTGACTGCTCCGCCGGCAACATCGCTCAGCAACTGCTCAAGATCTCGCTTATCCATATGTGTTCCCTTCGACGGCGCAAAGTCTAGCACTCAAAAGGTATTTTTCCGAACACTAAGACAAAATTGTTCGGAAACTAGATATAGCGGAGTTGATTCAATTGTTGGGCGAACTTGCTAGTCGCGCAGGATGATGTCCATGGCGAGCATCAGGTTGCGCTCGTCGATGGCAAACGGGGCGGCTTCGCGCGTCTTGGGCTTGGCGCAAAACGCGATGCCCGTGCCCGCGGCCTGGATCATGGGGATGTCGTTGGCGCCGTCGCCAATCGCGACGGTATGGGCCATGTCGACACCGCACTCAACCGCCCAATCCAGCAGCTGAATGAGCTTGGATTCCTTGGTCACAATGTCTGCCGCCAGCTTACCCGTGAGCTTGCCGTCCACGACTTCCAGACGGTTGGCCAGGCAAAAATCGATGCCCGCGGCGGCCACGATCTTGTCGGCGACCTCGTGGAAGCCACCGCTTACCACGCCGACCTTCCAGCCCTTGCTGTGCGCCGAGCGCACAAGCTCCAGCGCGCCGGGAGTAAACGTCACGCGCCCAAAGGTGCGCTCGAACACGCTTTCATCCAAGCCGGCAAGCAGCCCCACGCGCTCCTCGAGCGCCTGCTTAAAGTCAAGCTCGCCGCGCATGGCGCGTTCAGTGATCTGTGCAACTTGCTCTCCCACGCCGGCTTCCTCGCCCAACAGGTCGATGACCTCCTGGTTGATGAGTGTGGAGTCGATATCCATAACGATGAGGCGTGCGGTCATGACGGGCCTTTCCAAGTGCTGTTTTATTGGGGCACATTGTCGCACGCGGCGCGCCTTGGCGACGGCCAGGCCGCGTCAATTGTTTCGTCTCCGTCAAGTCTTTGGGCAAGAGCTACTTTTTCGCGGCACATCGACGCGGGTGCGATAAGATAGAACGCCATGTCTGGCTGCGCAGTTTACGCAGGCTGGGCAAATCTGTACGACGCCGCCCGGAACGACACGGGGCGGCACAGATCCATAAAGGAGGATCACTGGTATGAGCCAGACCCGTCCCATCGATGAGCATTCCATGCACACCCGTACCTGCGGCGAGCTTCGCTTCGAGAACGTGGGCGAAGAGGTCACCCTCACCGGTTGGGTGAGCCGTCGCCGCGACCACGGCGGCCTTATTTTCTGCGACCTTCGCGACCGCGAGGGCATCACACAGCTCACCTTCGACCCCGAGCACTCCGACGGCGATGCCTTTAAGATCGCCGAGACCATGCGCCCCGAGTGGCCCATCAAGATCCACGGCGTCGTGCGCGCCCGTGGCGAGGAGACCACCAACACTAAGCTCGCGACCGGCGAGATCGAGGTCCTGACCGACCACGCCGAGGTGCTCAACACGTCCGTCACCCCGCCGTTCCAGATCGAGGACGGCATCGAGACCAGCGAGGACACCCGCCTGCGCTATCGCTATTTGGACCTCCGCCGTCCCGAGATGATGGCCAACCTCAAGCTGCGCTCCGACTTCACCTTTGCCATTCGCGAGGCGCTGCACAACCGTGAGTTCATGGAGGTCGAGACGCCCTCCCTGTTTAAGTCCACGCCCGAGGGCGCTCGAGACTTCATCGTTCCCAGTCGTATCCAGCCGGGTAACTTCTACGCCCTGCCGCAGTCCCCGCAGCTCCTGAAGCAGTTGCTCATGGTCGGTGGCGTCGAGCGCTACTACCAGGTCGCCAAGTGCTTCCGCGACGAGGACCTGCGTGCCGACCGTCAGCCCGAGTTCACCCAGGTCGATATCGAGATGTCCTTCGTGGACCAGAACGACGTTATGAGTGCGCTCGAAGAGGTCCTGGCCGATGCCTTCGGCCGCATGGGCGTCGAGATGCCCACGCCGCTGCGTCGCATGAACTACTGGGAGGCCATGGACACCTATGGCTCCGACAAGCCCGATACCCGCTATGGCATGCACCTGGTCGACCTGA
Source organism: uncultured Collinsella sp. (assembly GCA_900555225.1). Taxonomy (GTDB): domain Bacteria; phylum Actinomycetota; class Coriobacteriia; order Coriobacteriales; family Coriobacteriaceae; genus Collinsella. Next base: position 2,797 of record USKL01000085.1, on the reverse strand, counting down.
CCGACATCTTTGCCAACTCCAAGTTCAAGGTCTTTGCGACTGCCGCAAACGAGGAGGGTTCTGTCGTCAAGGCCATCAACGCCAAGGGCGCCGGCGCCTGGGCACGTGCCAAGATCGATAAGCTCGCCGGTGTGGCCTCCACGTTTGGCGCCAAGGGTCTGGCCTGGATCGCCTTCCGCGAGGACGGCTCCATCAACAGCCCCATCGTCAAGTTCTTCTCGGACGAGGAGATGGCGGCTCTGCGCGAGCGCATGGACGTCGAGCCCGGCGACCTTGTGATGTTCGCCGCCGGCCCGCGCCTGCTCTCCGACGAGATCCTGGGCGGCATGCGTTCCCACATGGCCAATGCGCTCGAGATCAAGCGCGAGGGCCACGACTTCCTGTGGGTCGTCAACTTCCCGCTGTTCCACTGGGATGAGGACCGCAAGGCTTACGCTGCCGAGCACCAGCCCTTTACCCTGCCGACCGAGACCGACATCGCCAAGATCGAGGCCGACCCGTTGGCGGCCGGTTCTTGCACCTACGACTTTGTCATGGACGGCTTTGAGGCCGGCGGCGGCGGTATGCGTATCCACAACGCCGAGATGCAGATGTCCATGCTCAAGCTCCTGGGCTTTACCGAGGAGCGTGCCGAGTCTCAGTTTGGCTTCCTCATGGAGGCGCTCAAGTTTGGTGCGCCCCCGATGGGCGGTTTCGCTTTGGGCCTGGACCGCGTGTGCATGCTGCTCACCGGTTCCGACTCCATCCGCGACGTCATGGCGTTCCCCAAGACGGCCAGCGGCTCCGACCTTATGTCGGGTGCTCCGAGTGCCGTTTCCGGCGCCCAGCTCAAGGACGTCAGCCTGCGCCTGATGTAGGCGAGCGGCTACCTATTGCCAGCAACGAGGGAAGGACGTGTGCCTTCCCTCGTTTTTTGTGAGACGGGGGTGCGCCGGTAACGTACAATAACTACCACGTGGCTGGGTTTGCCGGCCGAATGTGCGATGTCTTGGGAGGGGACATGGTCGAGTTTACGAAGACGATTAAAGATCCGTTGGGACTGCATGCCCGCCCGGTTGCGCTGCTCTATGACATCATTGCCAAGCACCGTAGCGACGTGTCGGTCAGCATCGGCGACCGCCATACCGACGGTCGCGATGTCATGGGCCTCATGGCTCTCTACGGCGAGTGCGGCGAGGACATCATCTTTCGCGTTTCGGGCGTAGACGAGGCTTCCTGCGTTACGTCGATCAGAAACCTCTCGCTCTAAGCATGACAGGGCGCGGCAAAGGACAGCTCTTTGCCGCGCCTTTTTGTTTCATATAGGAAACTTTTTCGAAATCTGAATAGGGACCCTTTCCAAAAAGTTAACCACGTGCTAGTTTACTAAAGCGAACATAGACGTGGTTAACTTTTATCGCGTCGATGTTGAGGACGAACTGACGTTAGGAGCCACTCATGTCTTGCGGACCGCAGATGCCGGCCATGCCGCTTTCGATGGTAAAAGCGGGCGAAACCGTGCGCGTGTCTCGTGTAAAGGGCAATGAGGACATGAAGCACCACCTCAAGGACCTCGGCTTTGTCGAGGGCAACGAAATCCACGTGGTGAGCTCGAGTGGCGCCAATATCATCGTCACGGTGCTGGGCGCACGCTTTGGCATCGATTCCAAGGTTGCCATGCACATCATGACCGTCGGTTAGTTCGCAGCATTTCATAAAAACCGAAAGGGGGACAAGAGGATGAAGACGTTGGGTGACGTTAAGGTGGGCGAGAGCTCTACCATCGTCAAGCTTCACGGTGAGGGTGCACTTCGCCGTCACCTTATGGACCTGGGCCTCATCAAGGGCACTTCGTTCAAGGTCGTGAAGGTTGCACCGCTCGGTGATCCGGTCGAGATCAACGTGCGCGGCTACGAGCTTTCCATCCGCAAGGAGGAGGCGGCCGTCGTCGAGGTCCAGTAAGGGCTCGCGACGTGTATTTCTGCAGATAAAGTTAGGTATTTCTAACTTAATGCAGCATCTTTGAAGCACATTATCCAGCTTGCGCGGAGAAAGCAGCGCAGGCACACAAGGAAGAAGGATTGAATGGCGGATTCTCAGATCCATGTCGCGCTGGCGGGTAACCCCAACTGCGGCAAGACCACGCTTTTCAACCTGATCACCGGCGCCAACGGCTACGTTGGCAACTGGCCTGGTGTTACGGTTGAGAAAAAGGAAGCCAAGCTCCTGAGTGACAAGAACGTCACCATCACGGACCTCCCCGGTATCTACTCGCTTTCCCCCTACAGCCCCGAGGAGCAATGCTCGCGCGATTACCTCATGAGCGGCGAGCCCGATGTCGTCGTCCAAGTTGTCGATGCCACCAACCTCGAGCGTAACCTGTACCTGGCGCTTCAGGTTATCGAGACCGGCCTGCCCGTGGTCGTTGCCCTCAACATGGCCGACCTGGTCGAGAAGAACGGCGATAAGATCGACACGGACAAGCTTTCCAAGAAGCTCGGCTGCCCGGTTATGATGATCTCCGCTCTTAAGAACAAGGGCATCAAGGAGCTCTTCGAGCAGGTAAAGAAGTCTGCTGCTTCCAAGGGCCAGGTGCCGGAGCACAAGTTCGATTCTTCTATCGAGGACGTTCTAGACCACATCGAGAACAACCTTCCGGCGAGCGTTCCCGCCAACAAGCGTCGCTACTACGCCGTCAAGCTGTTTGAGCGCGATGCAGACGCCTGCAAGCTCATCAACCTCACCAAGGAGAAGGCCGCTCGCGTCGAAGAGCTGGTCGCTCAGTGCGAGCAGGACTGCGATGATGACGCTGAGTCCA
>USKL01000084.1 GCA_900555225.1 uncultured Collinsella sp. | reverse complement strand
ACCGCGAGCGCGAGCCCCAGGCCGATCTGTGTGGCGGCCAGGCCGACTCCCGGCGCTTCCAGCATCGTCGTGTGCATCGTGTCGATGAGCTTGTTCACGATCTCCTCGGCCTTCTGCGGCAGGAAGTAGCCGCCGCCCTGTACCTTCAGGCCGTAGCCCGCGATGGCCGCAAGCTCCTTGAAGGTGAACATGCCGTCGTTCTTGTAGAACGAGGCGATAATCGGCGTGTGGCGCTCCTCGTAGAGGTCGATGCGCTTGCGCGAGAATCGGATCTCGCAGACGTGGCCGCGCACGGTGAAGGTCTGCGGCTCCATGCTCTCGGGGTCTTGCTCAAGCTCGTTCACGATGTCTTCGGCTTCCGTGGCGTCTGCGGCGGAATCCTCAAGGAATGCGTCGAGTTCGGTGTCTTCTGCCATTGGTCAGGCTCCTTAGCTGTTGGAAACGGTGATGGTGGCTGCGGTGATCTGCTCCTCGGATGCGGTCTCGTAGAGCCACGGCTTGCCCGTGCCCTGGAACTCCATGGAGTAGGTGGCGTTGTCGTCGTTCGGCGCCTCGAAGCTGTCGGAGGACACGAGCGCGAGGCCCATGCGCAGCGGAACGTACTTGGTGTTCGCGCTCGTGCGGATGCGCTTGCAGACCTTCAGGCACAGGTACTCGCCCTCGGCAAGCGCCTTGGCGACGGTCTTCGTGGCGGAGTCGTCGGGCGAGTACAGGCCGTCGATGGATGCGTCCCAGCTCTTGGAGCTGGCGAACTTGAGCGTCCAGCCGCCGATGGCGTCGTCCTTGGTCGCGGCCTCTGTGTTGTCCTGGCTCATGTTGAATTTGAGTCCCTGCTGGCCGCTCACGGCGAGCAGATCGGTGCCGGTCTTGTCGGTAACGAGGGCAACGATGTCGTTGCCGCTGAGGGCCTTGGCGGTTGCTGCGTCGAAGTCGCAGCCGATGAGGTTGGTGTCCTGCTGAGCAGTAGACATCTCGGTTCCTTTCTAGTTCTTGACGCGGAGGCCGTAGCAAACGCGGAAGGTGAACTCCGCGATGGCGTGGCCCTCGTCGGTCTCGTCTTTCTTTACGGTCTGCACGCCGTTGCAGGTCGTGCGGTAGAGGCTGAACGGCGCTGGAAGCTCGAAGCCGTCAGCAAGCGCCTGTTCGAGCCGCTGCACCATGCCGAGCACCTTGGCGTTGCTGTATGGGCGCACTGGCTCGCTGATGCAGTGCACCCAAACGGTGATGGCGTCGATGTACATGGTTTTGGTGTTCTCAGGCTGCGTCGATTGCAGCTCGACGCTGTAAAGCGGCGAATCACGATTCTCTGGGCTGTCGTAGCAGCTGGTGCCGGTACCCGCCTCGATGGCCTCTATGAGGCAACCGAGGAACACCGCGAGGCTTAATCGTTGGATCATCGCGCCCTCCCTAGAGCTTCCGTAGCTGGTCGATTAGGTCTTGTCTGAATATCGGCTCTTGCGCCTTGACGTTGCGTTGCAGGAATCGCTGCCCCTCCACGTATCCGCCGTTCACCGTGCGGTGGCCGTACTCGACGTGAGGCGCGTAGTCCTTCGCGTATCCGACGGTGTCGCCGGACTGCCCCAACGACATGCGCAGCTCGCCGTGTGGCCCACCAGGCCTGGTCTTCTCGGTAGATACGGGCGTTCCGCCGTCCGCTTTGCCACGGTTGTAGATTTGGGCCATGTTCTTCATGATCACGGCCTCGAACCTTACGTGCGAAAGGCGGTTGAGCTTTCCGGCAAGACCGTTCACGTCGCGCATCACGAGGCCCATGGCTTGCACCTCTTGACGCTCACGACGGTTGCGTCGCCGTCGGCCATGACGTTCTCGACCTCGTAGGAAGCCCCTTTGACCTCGACGCCGCAGATGCCGGCGAAGTCGCTTGCCGGGCGCTTGGTGAGCAGGGCGCGGGAAACGCTGTCGAAGGCGTTTCCCGCCTCGGCGCTGCGAACCTTGTGGCTCGGGCCGAAGCGCACGAAGAAGTCGAACGCCTCGACCGTCGAGCAAATGGGGTTGTGCAGCTCGTCGATGCCCGTCTGCTCGCGCCTATAGGCCTTTGCCCTGTACCACTTCATCGGCGTGCTCCCATGAACTTGATGCCTTTGGGGCGACACGCCTCGCGCAGGGCCTCGATGTCGTCGGAATAGGCGGAAAGCACGTCATCGACAAAGGAGTTCGACATGCTGCCGCCGTCTGATGCCGACTCGGAGGTGCTGCCCTCGTAGCCGCGCAGGCGCAGGGCCTTCACCGCCGCATCGACGGCGATTGACTCGGCCAGGCGCGGGAGGCCGTCAACCTTAAGGCGGATGAGCAGGCGGTCGGTGACCGTCTGGATCATCTCCTCGATCGCCGAGTCGTCCGGCATGGCCTCGTCTGGGAGGTATCGCGCCTTAACGCGGTCTACGAGCGCGGCCATGGGCTAGCCCTCCACGTGGTCGGAGGCCTCAAGGGCCTGCGTGGATGTCGTGTCGATGGTCGCGATGATGTGGCCGTAGACATTGGGCAGCACGGGGATGAACACGCCGGAGGCCTTCGTCCACGTGGCCACGGGGTCGGGGGTGTCCCAGCGGGTGCAGGTGACGAACTGCATCTGGCGCTTCTCGTCGAAAGCGCCGCCCTGCTCAAGCTCCTCGGGGGTGACGCCCCAAAGGCCCGTGCCCACGGAGCCGTCGTAGCCCACGGAGCACATGACGAACTTGTCCTCGGGGAAGAAGCGGCCCTGGGACACGCTGCCGCCCTCGGCCCCGATGATGCCGTAGCGCTCCTCGTCAACGGTCAGCGTAAGGCCGTTGAACTGCTGCGCTAGCAGGTTGTTCACCTGCGCCAGGCTAGGCAGGATGCCCGCGCCGTTGACGCCGAAGATGGCCTTCTGCACGGTGGCGTTGCGCTGGATGAGGGAAAACACCTTCTTGGATGTGACGGCAACGGTCGGGGTTTGGCCCTTGCCCTGGGCGATGGTCACCCAGCTGTCGATGTCGCCCAGGATGTCGGCGTCTGCCATGGCCCACTTGGCGGTGACCTTCTGGTCCTCGGGCACGCCGAAGTTGATTTCCATAGAGACGTTGTTCTCGGCGATGACCATCTTGCCCGTGGTAAGCGCCTCGATCTTGGCCTTTTCGGCGCGGGTGACGACGGACTCGGCGGTGCGGGCGACGTCGTCGAAGACGTAGCGGCGCACGGAGTCCATCTGCATGTCGAGGCCGCGCGTGATGCGGCGCAGGCGCTCGGAGAGGTTGATCTTCTCCTTGATGAGCAGGGACTCGGTGGTGACGCGCTCGAACGGCACGCGGGAGCCGATGTGGGCCTCGGTGTCGAAGCCGTGGATCATTGCCACGGTGGGCAGGTTGCCGTTCTCGGCCAGGCGCGTGTACTCGGCCTCGATGTACTGCGTCTTGCGGTCGGGGAACAGGCGGGAGCCTGTGTAGCTGCGCTGGACGTTGAAGCCCTGCGAGAAGTCGAGCATGTCGCGCTCGGTGATGAGTTCAGAGATGAGACGCATGTTGCGCTGCTCCTTTCGTTAAACCAGGTAGAGGCCTGTGGCGGCGAGGTCTGCCTTCTTCGCCTTGGCCTCGGTGGATACCTTGTCGGCCTTGAGTCGGCCCTGGAAGATAACCGCAGCCGGGCACTTGTCGGTATCGGTCATGTCGTAGTCCTCAAGGAACACGCCGAACTCGGACGTGCCCGTGAAGAGTGCGCCCGCCTTGATGAGCTTGCGGCCATCGACCTCCTTGGCCATGGCCTGCGTGGCGGTGCGGGTCTTCGCGACGATGCCCACCTCGGAATCGAGGATGCTTTGGGACTCGCCGTAGGTGAACGCCTTATTGAGCGCCATCTTTCTTTCCTCCGTTCATTCGGTTGCTGTAATCGGATGCGAACTTCGACGCGAACGACTGGCTGGGCTTGGTGCCCGCGCCGTCTTTCGGGGGCTGGCGCTTCAGCGCCTCCTGCACGGCGGCGTTTACCGCCTTGGGGAACAGCTCCTTGATCTTGGAGATCGCGGCGTTGGTGTCGTCGGCCTTCTCCGTGACGAACATGGACAGCAGCTCGTCGCCGAGGTCGATGCCTGCGGCCTTCAGCTCGGAACGCGCGACGCCCATCTGCTCGGCCAGGTTGATGCGGCGCTCAAGCTCGGCCTTCTCGCCCTGGGCCTTCTTCAGCTCGTACTGCGCGCGCTGCAGGTCGTTCATGCCCGCCAGCTTCTCGGCCTCGGAGCGCTTGTCGTCTGCCTGCTGCGCAAGCTCCTCGCGGATGCGCTTTTCGAGCTTCTTGCCCTCGCGCGCGAGCTTCTGCTGCACGATGGCGTTCACCTCGTCGTCGGTGTAGGTCTTACCTGCTGGCTTCGGCTCTGGGTCGGTGCCGTCGCCGCTTGGCTCGGGGTCGGGGTCGTTGCCCTCGTTACCTTCTGCGCCATCGCCTGCAGGGTCGGCGCTGCCACCCTGCGGAGGCGTGAGGTTGCCGCCCGCTACGCCCGCGAACTTCTGTCGGTTTCCGTCTTTCGCCATGTTTCGCACCCTCCATAAGGTTTCTCGTGGCTCATGCCTGCACGTTTCGCCGTAGCTTTTAGCGGGTTCCACGCCTGCCCGATGCCGTGGCTTTTAGCGACTTCAACGCTCGGTCGGTCTTTGACCAAGCCAGTGTCCCGCGTGCGTGAGATTCGCCCGCTACGAGGGGTCTAGGATGTCTTCAAGGCGTTCTAGCGTCGGCAGATCGGCAAGACGCATGACCTCCGCGCCTTCGTCGGTTATCACCACCATGGGGATGCGCGTTATGCGCTCGGAGTTGTTCAGCCGCTCCATAAGGCCGTCCCATGCCCAGTGCTCGCGCACCTGGTCTGGGTATTCGGCTGCAAGCGGCTCTATGACCGCCTTCCTGTAGGCTTCGCACGCGGGGCAGCCCCGGCGTGTGATGTACTCGGCCCTGATCACGTCTCCTCCAATCGGCAAAAGAAAAGCCCCCATGTCCGGGGGCTTCGTTCTACCGTGGAGGTGAGAAGGGTGTTCGGTTTTAGCGGTGGAGTTCCTTGTTGCGCTTGCGGATGATGGCCTCGGCCTGCTCTTGGCTGATCTCGTCCAGCCACAGCTCGCCTATAAGCATGTCCCATAGCTCGGTATCATCGTGCCATCTGCCAAGCGTGAAGTTATATGTCTCGGCGGTTCCCGCCTCAAGGTCGATGCGCGAGACTCGCTTTCCCGTGTCGTCGGTGTAGTAGGTCATTTGCGCACCTCCTCGATGTTGGGCGGGGTAGCCAGCCCGTCGGACAGCTCTATCATGCGGCGCACAAGCTCGGCGCGCCTCTTCGGGTCGGTTTCGGGCAAGCGCGCTTCCTCGTACAGCTTATGCAGCTCGTTCTCCTTCAGGGCAAGCGACTCGGGCGTGTGGAACTGCAATTCGAACTTGAAGCCGTCTGGCGTCTCGAACTGGCAGTTGACGCCGCGATAGGTTACGCCCGTTCTTTGCAGCGTATTCTTGACCCTGATCAGAGTATAGCCCGCCTTCTCAAGCTCGGCGCGGATGCGGGCGAACTCGTCGGCGAAGCTGGATGTCTTCAGCTGGTAGGTGTACCACAGCACGTCGTGGATGCCATCAGCCGCCTCTTGCTCGGTGATAACGTCTTTGTACGAGTCGGTTCGTATCTTGCGCGCAAGCGACTGCTGGCCCTTGAGCCTGAAATCAAGCCCCGCGAGCGTCGAGCCTACGCGCTGAAGCGATTGCAGGAACGATGTGGTTTCAGGCTCGCGCACCATGGCGTCGGAGCGCAGGCGTGTGGCCTGTGTGGCCGAATCGCCGCCGCGCTTCTGCACGTACTCGTCTATCCACTTGCCCCAATCGGCCACTTCAAGGGTGTATGAGCAGCGGCACCACGGGTGCATGGGCGGGAAGTTGACGCCGGTCTCGCGTTCGGAAAACTTGAACACCTTGCCGTCCAGCATACCGCAGATAGAGCAGGTTTTAAGCTGCAAGCTCGCGAGAAACCGATATTCCTTGACACCGGTCTCGCGGTAGCCTTTCATGGACGCCTCAGCCGCCATGTGGGCGCTCTCGATATGGATGAGCGTTGCCGCCCTGCTCTCGGACACGCCCATGCGCTGGGCGAACTCTTTCGTCATGCGGTCGAGCGAATCGCCGCGTACCAGACCGCGCGAAAGCGTCTGCATCAGCTCACGGGTCAGCTTGTCCTTGTCCGCCCAGATGCGGGACGAAAACTCGCTGCCGACCCACGGCATAGCGAGTATCTTCTCGACCGTCTGCGGGTCAATGCGGGCGAAGGTGCTCACCACATCGGCCTGCTGGCTGACGGCGTACACCGTGCGGTAGTAGGTGTCGGTATAGCGCTCCTGCAAATGGTCGCGCAGAACATCGCGCTGAGAGCTGAACAGCTCCATCATACGCAGTTCAACCTGCGTCTGCAATGCCTGCAAGCGCGAGATACGCGAACGGAGATAAACCTCCTCCAGCTCCTTGTCAAAGCCGCCGGCAAGCGCCTTATTGCGGAACTCGTCCAGCGACATCCGGAAGTCCTCCAGCTCTGCATCCCGCAGCAGCCTGCGTGCGTCTGCCATGCTGACGCTCTCGTTTGCGGCATAGCGGGCAT
>USKL01000083.1 GCA_900555225.1 uncultured Collinsella sp. | reverse complement strand
TAAACGCGGCACGCTCGGCGCAAGCCCAAACCTTAAAGTTAAAGCCTGCGTCCTGATACGAGGCGCCCGGCGTGGGAAGGAACCGAACCTGATTGTCGTTGAGGAACTCGCGTCGATAAATAGCCGACCATATGGAAGGTTTACGGTAGAAGATGCCCGGGCGATCGACGGGGCGATACGCCGCACCCGTCATATGCTCGTCGATAATCCCAAACAGCTCACGGCGTTCGCTGGGCGTGGACCAATACAGGTAAAAGTCGCCCTTTACCACATCGGCATGCTCAGCATCGGCCTTGGCGACCAGCTTTTGGAGCGAATTCTCAAACATAAAGTCGTCGGACTCAAGGATGCCCACGTACTCACCGCGCGCCATCTCCAGGCCGCGGTTCATCGAGTCGCCGTAGCCGCTGTTGGCTTTGTCGATCATCTTTACACGGGGGTCGCGCTCCATGTACTCGCGGATGATATCCGGCGAGCTATCGGTGGAGCCGTCGTTGATGCAGATGATCTCGATGTCCTCGAGCGTCTGCGCCACGGCGGAATCGAGGCACTCGCGCAGGTAGCGCTCCACATTGCAAATGGGGACAAGCAGCGAAACTTTAGGGGTATCAGAGTTCTGCAAGAGAACCTCCTGTTGAATAGCGTGTAACAGGGTTATTTTAACAGCCGAGTTGCGGCGGGCGGCAGCGCTTGGAATTAGAGAAAGCGCTCCAGGCAGGCTTTGAGACCGCGAGTCGAAAGATAGAACAGCGTGGCGTCTGCCATCGAAACGCCCGAGGTCGTCGCAACGAACTTGTGGGCAACACGGCAAACAGCGCCCTTGGCAGGCATATCTGCCCAGTCCGTTCCCAAAAACGTCGCGAGGTCCATGTTGACGCGAGCCGCCACGCGATGGAAGTCATCGGCATCCAAGCGCGCCAGGTCGAACACAATTAGGTCCAAAAACCAAGTTATCAGCTCGCCGGGACACAGGTCCAAAAGACCGTAGGCCGCCCAGTCCTCCAAGACCTCCTCGAGCATCCTCATATGGGCATCGAGCTTTTTGGCGCGAGCCTCGACACTGTTGAACTCGTGCGTCGCCGATTCACTCTCCATCACGTAGTGGTAGAACTTGTCCGGCATGACGACGGTCTTGTGGGCAAGCGCATAAGCCGCAAATTGGAAGACGACGTCCTCGCCCAAAGCCAAACCGGGGGCGAAGCGAATGCCTTCGCGATTGAGCAGCTCGCGCGAAAAAGCCGCGCGGCAGGCATAGGGCTGCGCATTCGAATGGAACAGCAGTTGGGGATCACGGGCGCCGAAGGTACCAGCTTTGGGGCTCATGAGTTGCTGGACGCGTTTGGGGGCAGCATCGGCAGGTTCACAGACGCCGCCAAAAACGGCGGCCTCGGCATCTGCAGACTCCATGGCATGCAGCACGCGCTCGACCATCTGAGCATCGATGTAATCGTCGGCGTCCACAAAAAAGACGGTCTCGCCCTCGGCGGCATCGATACCGGCATTCCGAGCACACGAGACGCCCGCGTTTTCCTGGTCAATCACCAGTACGCGATCGTCGGCCTGCGCAATCTGGCGCAACACGTTCAACGAATCATCGGTCGAACCGTCGTTGACGCAGACAACCTGAATCGAGCGCTCGGACTGGGCCAACAGCGAATCGACGCATCGCTGAATGGAGCGCGACGAATTGTAGACGGGAACGACAATGGTCGCTTTGGGGGTCAAAGTCTCTCCCATGTCGACCTACCCCCTCAGTGATTCGATGAGGAAGGCAGCAACCACACCTGGGCCTCCAACCGAGGCGTAATACTTAGCACGCCCCAAGGCACCATCCGTCGCAAAACTCGGATGCTCGTCAACCCAGCCCTCAGGATCTTTGAGGATGGCAGCGAGATTTGCGCGCTTCCACGGCTTGAGGTCGTCAAGCGAAAACTCCCCCGCGTCCAAGGCCGCTTGGAACTCCTTGACCATCTGAACCAGGAACTCCTTATAGAACTTAGGCGCTAGGCGCACGTAGTTCCACATGTACGAATCGTACTTAATGAGCTGATTGAACTTGAGCATGCGCGCGACGTCATCACTTGCGTGGTCACGGGCATAATCCTCTCGAATCCAACGCTCAATCTCGGCATACTCGGTATTGACGCAAAAGACCTTAGCCGAAGAATTGACCGAGGAATTCTCGTTGTCCTGGCGATAAGACAACACGGCATCATGAAGGTAAACAGCCTTATCGGCGCACGCGATCACCTTAAAGGCGAATGACGTGTCCTGAAAGGATGCCCCCGGAGTCGGCAGGAACTTAATGCCGTTGCGCTCAAGAAAATCGCGACGGTACACGGCCGACCAAATCGACGGCTTTTGCTTAAAGAACTGCGTCGTATCGCTCGGGTGCACTGGCTTTCCACAGTCCTTGGCTTTAAACATCTCGTGCAGCGAACGGCGCTCCTCGGGCTTAGACCAGTAGAAATCAAAGTTCGCCTTCGCGAAGTCGGCATTATTGCTATCGGCGGCCGAGACAAGCTTTTCGAGTGCGTCGGACGCCATAAAGTCATCGGACTCCAAGATGCCAACGTACTTGCCACGCGCCATCTCCAGACCGTGGTTCATCGAGTCGCCGTAGCCGCTGTTGGCCTTGTCGATCATCTTAACGCGCTCATCGCGCTCCATATACTCGCGGATAATCGCCGGCGAGTTGTCGGTCGACCCGTCGTTAATGCAGATGATCTCAATATCCTTGAGCGTCTGCGCCAGGGCGGAATCGAGACACTCGCGCAGGTAGCGCTGAACATTGTAAATGGGAATAAGCAGCGACAGAACAGGGCTGCCAGAGGCGTTAGTAGACAAATGTGCTCCTTAGGAAATACCTGTCGTTTCATGGTATCAAAGGGTCAGCGCGCTAGCGGGCGTTTATATAATCTATGGAGCTCGCAGAGGCAAACCGATAAGAAAGGACGTCATGCAGCCCAAAGCCGCACGCAACATACCCATCGAAGCGCTGCGTTTGGTCGCGGTCGCCGGCATCGCGGTGTTCCACACCTTTCAGTGGACCTTCCAAGCCGTCTGCGTCGGCGCCGTGGAATATGCCCCACTTGCGATATTCCCCTATTCCGGCGCGCTCGGTTTTATTAACTTGCTTGGCTGCTGGGCCAACGAGGTCTTCTTTATGATCTCGGGCTATTTTCTCATCGCTTCGGCCGCGCGTGCTTGGGACGGTGGAGCAACGTGGAAGTCGCAAATGCAACGGACGGCGCAGCGCCTTGGCAAGGTCATTATGCCCACTGCGTTTTATTGCCTCGTGGCGCTCGCGTGGTCCACGGTCGTCTCACCCATTCCCGATGTTACCCTCAATACGCACTATTGGTACACGCTTGGGCTTGAGTTTATCTGGGTCTATGCCGCCACAGTTTTCATGGCGCCATGGTTTGGACTGGCCAAGAGCCGACTCTCCCAGAAAACCTACACGACGACGGTCATCGCCGTTGGAATCCTCGTATTCGTTGTTAACGGGTATTTGGCCGCCATGAGTGCGACAAGCGCCGGCGAGTTTTCTTGGCTCCAAAAGCTCATGAGCGCTACCACGTACGTAGTCGCGTTTTTGATCGGCGGACTGCTCCGCGACGTAACCGACGCCATGGATTCGGACAGGGCGGGCGCCTTGGGCATGCGCTCGCTCGTAACGGTTTTGGCGCTCGCCACCATCTTGGAAGGAGCACTCTCCTTCACCGGCAACCTCACGGCGATGGCAGTCCTCTCCTACAAATCAACCTCGTTGATCTCGTTTGCCCTCGCTGCCGCCTCTCTGCTCTTTGCGGCGACCCGGCGCAGGGCCTCAGGCAATCCACGGACCGCAGGTGTCATCGTCACCTTATCGACCGCCACGCTTGGTTTCTATGTGATGCAGTCGCTCACCAGTAGCCTGTGGCGTCCCGTCTTCAATACGTTGCTCGCAAACATACTGATCAGCCAAAACAGCCCGGCAGCTATATGTATCGTCACGGGTATCGTCATTAGCATCGTCTTTGCTCTGGCACTTCTCATCATCGATGCAACTAGAAGTCTTATTGAACGCAAGCTCAAGAGGCAATAGACACGCTGCCGTCAGACGCTAAAGCCGCTACAGCCGTGGCAGGTTCCTGCGTTTTATTCAAAGCTTGCCGCCAAAGCGCACCGAGCCTTTACAATAAGACAGTCCCAAGGACGTATTCGATAGCTTCCGCGCAGCGATCGCCAGCCGCGCGTGAAAGGATATATTGCCCCATGCCTTCAACCCTTCCCGCCCCCATCGACAAGCTCGCCATCGTCGTCGTTACGTACAAGCGCCAGGAACTCCTGGCCAACTTGTTCGACTCCATGACCGAGCTCACGGCAACGCCCTGGCGCATCGTGATTGTCGATAACGAGAATTCGCGCGAGACCGAGGCCATGTGCGCCGCATTCAACGAGCGCCTGGCCAACCTGTGGGGCATCGACACCGAGCAGCCTGACGCGCAGGGCGGCACCGACCGTGTCATCTACGCCCCGCAGCTCGAAAACGGCGGCGGTGCGGGCGGCTTCTCCGCCGGCACTAAATGCGCCTACGACCTGGGCGCTCAATGGTTCTGGGTGATGGACGACGACGTGCTCGTCATCCCCGAAGGCATCGAGCGTCTTGCCAAGTGGACCGACCGCTACGATGTCATCCAGGGTTCGCGCCTGGACTTTGACGGCGGCGCCTTCTTTTGGCAGTACCAGCTCATCCTTTCGCTTGGTATCCCCAACCCCATCGCTAAGTGGGACCTGGGCCCCAAGGGCTACCGCGCCATGAACCAGTTGTGCTTTGAAGGCGGAATGTTCTCGCGCCGCGTGGTCGACAAGATCGGCCTGCCGGATGCGCGATTCTTCATCTACGGCGACGATGCCTGCTACGGCTACGTGGCCAGCCAGCACTTCCCCGCCGCCGTTGTTGCCGACGTGGTGCTCAAGCGTGCCCGCGCTGTCTCTAACTGGGATATCGCCGGCAAGCGCCAGCTCAACTCTACGAGCGACACCAACCGCTACTACATCATGCGCAACCGCGGTTATCTGGCCCGCTACATGCAGATTTACGGCGACTATCACCCCGCGCTGTTCCGTCTGGGCAACGTCGCGACCTTCTGCAAGGAGTTCATTCGCCTGGCTGCCGTTGACAAGTGCTTTAAGACCGGTATTCCGGCGCTGCGCCGAGGCATGAAGGACGCCCGCAAGATCGTCAAGGATCCCAACTGGAAGCCCATGCCGCCCATGAAGGACACCGAGTAACGGAAGCCGGAAACACCTCGGCGCTTAAAGCCGCTGGCACACCGTAGCCACATGCTGCCCATCAAAACCGAACCCCCAGCGCATGCGACCCACGCCGGGGCGCGGCACACGGATTTCGTCGATGCCGTCGCGCTCTATGTCGAGCAGCGCCTGCACGGCCAGCAATTCCAGGCCCAGCGCATCCACACCGGGGTCATACATCATGTTGATCGTTATCAGCGGACGTTCATCGAGCATACCGATCGTATCGGCTATGTCGAACACGGCGCCCGTAGGAAAAACCTGGATGTCGCAGCGACCCGCGCCACACTTTCGCCTCGAGGCAGGATTGGCATAGCCCGGCAAGCCAAAGCAGAGCCCCTGCAAGAGCAGATGATATGGCAGCGGCGTATCTGGGTCGGTCCCACCGATTCCCGAATCTCCCAGGATACGGCTTAGCGCCCGCCTCACCGTATCCTCGCCCCCACGGCACAACCCGTCGCGAAACGCATCGACGTCTCGAATGTCTTCGGCAGCGCACTCAAACCACTCAATAATCACCAGACGCAATACCTGGCGAAGCTCGTTATTGGGCAACCGCAAGGCACGGAGGCGATTGCCATGCTCTGGCTCCTCAGTCATATCAGTCGTCAGGAAACCGGACAGGTACAGCGCCGTCCACAGGCCATCATCAGACGAGGCCTCTGCCCCCGCCGCGCTCAAACAAAGCGGGACCTCAACGCATCCATGGGCCTCGAGCAAATCAAACAAGACCGAAAGGCGGTCGAGATTCCACCCGACAACTACCCTACTCAGGCAATCCGCATACCCATACAGATCGGCGCGCACAGGCGCCGTGCAGCCTCGGTCCAGAAAACCGATCACACGCGCTGGACTCGAGCAATAGGCCCCGCCAAACCGATATCCCTCGAGCCATTCACGCGCATCATCCAGGTATTCCTCGCGACCAGCATGATTCAACAGAGCCTGGACCTCGGCATCCGAAAAGCCGAACCAACGGTCACACCAGGTCGAAAGCGGCGTCGTCAGACAATACGAGCAGCAGTGCAAAGAAAGCGCCGCTTCGGCAGGGCCGGGGCACTCCCCCATCAGACACGTCAGCCGCAACGAATCGCGCGCAATGGCAATGGCGTCGAACAGCACGCGATCGAATAGCCCTGCCGGATCGGCGCCGGAACCGTTCCACGCGCCCGCACGGCCCAACCATGCCGCGTCGTACCCATCAACGAGCAATACAACCTGTTCATCGCAGGCCAATTCCAGCAGCTCAATAAGCACGCCAAGCACCGAGGCGACCTCGTCCTCGCTCGCCGCGCCACGCGCAACGCGTTCGATATGACGCACCTTGTCTCGAGCTAAATCAG
>USKL01000082.1 GCA_900555225.1 uncultured Collinsella sp. | reverse complement strand
CCCGCCACAATAGCGGAATGCTTGGGCTGCATAAGATCCTCCCTGCATTGGTGTAGTTAAAGTGCAGTTTGCAAAGATAAGAGTAAGTATTGCAGCTCGCCCGTTGTTGCACAACAACCCCTCGGTAAACGGCAACAACCCTCCGCGAAATCTTAAGGAATTAAACAAACTGGTCGTCAGGTACCAGAAGAAGCTCGCCGTAACGATCCATCAGCCCGTCTCTCAACCGACAGAAAGCGGGGATATAGACGCTCAAGATGTGTTTGATCAAATCCTGTGCCAACTTATTGTCATAGATATGAACGTTCGTATTGCGGTCTCTGAGCATATCTAGCCAGGCCGCCTCATCAATAAAGTCGTAGAATCGGTACGACTCCTTCAAGATGGCACGAGGAGACCCCGACGCGGCAAGCGTGGCGCCCTCATACTCGAGCAGACGCTTAAGGAGCGTAATTGAGATACCGAAAACCTGCTCATAGATATACGCACATCCGGAGACAACATAGTCGTTGTCGAAATCTTGGAATCGAGCTGTCTCTAGCAGAGCCAGACGCGAATCAAAGGCTTCGTACGACTTCACGAAAGCCAGCCCCTACAGCTTAATGTCAAAGTTGATCTCGGGGACGGCGGCCAGGTCGGCCAACGTCACGCCGTCGACGTACTTTTCGATCACGTCATCCAGACCACGCCAGAACTTGACGGTGGAACACAAGTCACTGCGGGCGCAGCTGTTGTCGATGCCATCGCACGCCACCGGAGCCGTGCTGCCCTCAACGGCACGCAAGATGTCGCCGGCACGCACCTCGGCCGGGTCCTTGGCCATCATGTAGCCGCCGCCCTTGCCACGCACGCTCTTAAGCAAGTCCGCCTTCATAAGCGGACGCACCAGCTGCTCCAGATACTTCTGCGAAATGCGCTCGCGGTCGGCAACCTCGCGCAAGGCAATCTTGCCCTCGGCGTCGCCCAGCGCCGCGATATAGATCATCAGTCGGAGGGCATAGCGGCCCTTGGAAGAAATGAGCATACCTACCCTCCCATCGCATCTGGGACAACATAACCAGGTTTGTTTGTCCCAAATTTAAAGTAAGTGGGACAAACACAACAGGTTATTTTGTCCCAGAATTTGAAAAGTCGAGTGGATTAGTCGGGTTTTCCCTTGACTAACGCCGAACCCATAGTAACTTTATTCCGAGAAGATTCCTAGGGTTTAGTGCACCTATGAGTACACCATATACAGAGAGGGACAGCATGAGCGCAAATCCGCTGCTTTCCATCGAAGGTCTAACCGCCTCCGTGGACGAGAAGACCATCCTCCACAACGTCAACCTCAACGTCGCCGCCGGCGAGACCCACGTGTTGATGGGTCCCAACGGCGCCGGCAAGTCCACCCTCGGCCACCTGGTCATGGGCGACCCCGTTTACACGGTCAACGACGGCCGCATCGTCTTTGACGGCCAGGACATCACCGAGCTCACCACCGACAAGCGCTCGCGCGCCGGCCTGTTCCTGAGCTTCCAGGCCCCGGTCGAGATTCCGGGCGTGCCGCTGTCGAGCTTTTTGCGCGCCAGCATCGCCGGCCGCCCCGGCCTGGAGATGAAGGGCAAGGAGTTCCGCCGTCGCGTCAAGGAACTCGCGGCCGAGCTCAACATGGATACCGCCTACCTCAACCGTGAGCTGGGCGTGGGCTTCTCGGGCGGCGAGAAGAAGAAGGTCGAGATGCTCCAGCTTTTGCTGCTGCAGCCCAAGCTCGCCATCCTGGACGAGACTGACTCCGGCCTGGACGTCGACGCCCTGTCCACCGTCAGCCACGGCATGGACGCGTATCACAAGAGCTGCGACGGCTCCATGCTCATCATCACGCACAACACGCGCATTTTGGAGCACCTGGATGTCGACCGCGTCCACGTTATGGTCAAGGGCCACATCGTGCGCGAGGACGACGCCTCGCTCATCCCCTGGATCGACAAGAACGGCTTTGAGACCTTCGAGCGCGAGGCCGCCGAGCAGCGCGCCCAGGCCGAGTCTGCCGCTGCCGAGCAGCAGGCGTAAAGGGGCGACGCAATGACCAAGAACCGCACCGAGGTCGCGGACATCGACCGTAGCCTCTACGACTTCACCTATGGCGAGGAGGGATTCGAGCGCCTCGACGCCGGCATCACGCCCGACATCGTGCGCGAGATCAGCGCCAAAAAGGACGAGCCGCAGTGGATGCTCGACCTGCGCCTCAAGTCCCTCGAGATCTTCAATCGTTTTCCCGACCCGACGTGGGGCCCCTCCATCGAGGGCCTGGACATGGACAACATCGTCACCTACGTCAAGCCCAACACCGACCAAAAGCACGACTGGGGGTCGGTGCCCGACGACATCAAGAACACCTTTGAGCGCTTGGGCATCCCCGAGGCCGAGCGCAGCTACCTGGCGGGCGTCGGCGCGCAGTACGACTCCGAGCTGGTCTACCACAACATGCAGGACACGGCGTCCAAGATGGGCATCGTCTACTCCGGTATTGAGGAAGCCCTGCACGATCCGCAGTGGGAGCCGCTCATCCACGAGAAATTCATGACGCTCATCCCGCCCACCGACCACAAGTTTGCGGCCCTGCACGGCGCCGTGTGGTCGGGCGGCTCGTTTGTCTACGTTCCCAAGGGCACCAAGTTGGACTTCCCGCTGCAGAGCTACTTCCGCCTTAACGCCAAGGGCGCCGGCCAGTTTGAGCACACGCTCATCATCGTCGAGGACGATGCCGACCTGCACTTTATCGAGGGTTGCTCCGCGCCCAAGTACAACGTGGCCAACCTCCACGCCGGCGCTGTCGAGCTATTTGTGGGCAAGCGTGCGCACCTGCGCTACTCGACCATCGAGAACTGGTCCAAGAACATGTACAACCTCAACACCAAGCGTGCGCGCGTGGACGAGGACGGCGACATCGAGTGGATCAGCGGCTCCTTCGGCAGCCACGTGGGCTATCTCTATCCCATGAGCGTGCTCAACGGCCGTCGCGCCCGCTCGAGCTTTACCGGCATCACCTTTGCCGGTGCCGGCCAGAACCTGGATACCGGCTGCAAGGTCGTGCTCAACGCGCCCGATACCTCGGCAACCGTCGAGACCAAGGGCATCTCCAAGAGCGGCGGCATCCAGACCTTCCGCAGCTCCATCGTGGCCACGCCCAAGGCCGAGGGTTCCAAGGCAACCGTGAGCTGCCAGTCGCTCATGCTCGACGATCAGAGCCGCTCCGACACCATCCCCGCCATGGACATCCGCGCCAAGAATGTCGACATCGGCCACGAGGCCACCATCGGACGTATCGGCGACGACAAGGTGTTCTACCTGATGAGCCGCGGTATCTCGGAGGAAGAGGCCCGAACCATGATCGTCAACGGCTTTGCCAACCCAGTCTCCAAGGAGCTGCCGCTGGAGTACGCCGTCGAGATGAACAACCTGATCAAGCTCGAGATGGAAGGAGCGATCGGATAATGAAACAGACCACGGACACCGCTGCTACCACCCTTGAGCAGGTCAATGCGATGCCGGCTGCCACATGGGGCTGGCTGAAGATGAACCAGACCAAGCTCGAGCTCTCTGACGAGCTTGCCGCCGCTCCCGCCGAGACCGTTAAGGTTGAGGGCTTGGACGAGCAGTTTGCTGGCGTGGCAGACGCGTTCGACGCCGCCATGGACGCCATGGCCGAGCGCTTCCCCGAGCGCCGCGCCTCCGCGCCCGGCGATGCCGCCGACCGCGCCCGCATCACGCCCGAGACCGAACTCGACGTGCCCGCCACCTCCGTCTACCAGGCCGGTGCCATTAAGCTGGAGGAGGAGCTCTCCCCCGCTGAGGCCTTCGAGACTGGCATGGGCGAGGCTGCCTACACCTACCTGGCCGACCACGCCACCAAGCGCGTCGTCATCGATGTGCCCGCATACAAGCACGCCACGGTTACCGTGCGTGTGAGCGGTGTCGATGCCGCCGCGGCCATCGCCGCCATCGACGTCGTCGTCCGTCCCCAGTCGACGCTCGACCTGCAGATCGCCCTGGACTCCCCCGTTGCCGGCGAGGGCGTCGTGGGATCCGTGCTGCGCGTGTGCGCCCACGAGTACGCCACCGTCAACGTGGCCTGCACGCAGACGCTCGACGATAGCTGGATCGCACTCGACGACACCGGCCTGTTCCTGGACGAGGGCGCGCGCGTCAACGTGCAACACACCGTCCTGGGTGCCGGCGCCAGCGCCACCGGCCTTGCTGGCGACCTGCTGGGCGACACCGCCAAGGTGACGATCGATACCGATTACCTTGGTGCCCGCGAGCAGGTGCGCGACTTTAACTACGAGCTGCGCCACCGCGGCCGCAAGACCGAGTGCGAGGTCGACGCCAACGGCGTGCTGACCGGCACATCCAAGAAGGTCTACCGCGGCACCATCGACCTCGTGCACGGTTGCAAGGGCGCAACCGGCACCGAGCGCGAGACGGTGCTTTTGGCCAACAAGGGCGTCGACAACAAGACCGTTCCCGTCATTCTCTGCGACGAGGACGACGTCGCCGGCAACCACGGCGCCACCATCGGCCACGTCCGCGACGAGCAGCTGTTCTACCTCGCCTGCCGCGGCCTTGACCAAAACGCCGCCGAGGACCTGTTCATCCGCGCCAAGCTGGAGGACGCCGCGCTTTCCGCCACCGACGAGCGCACCCGCGCAGCCGTCGTCCGCCTGGGCAACAACCTGATCGACAACTTTGAAGAGGAGCTCGCATGATCGACACCGAGCACGTTAAATGCGACACCTGTACTGCCCCCGAGCCCATGGAGCTCGACGCCAGCGACGAGGCTTCGCGCGGCTGGCCCACTGTGGACATCGAGACCAACCCCTACAAGGCGCAGTTCCCGCTGTTTCAGCAGCACCCCGAGATCGTCTTCCTCGATAGTGCCGCCACCGCGCAGCGCCCTGCCTGCGTGCTCGACGCCGAGCGCGACTTCTACCAGCGTATGAACGCCAACCCCCTGCGCGGCCTGTACTCGCTGTCCGTCGAGGCCACCGAGGCCATCGCGAAGGTCCGCCAGCAGATCGCCGACCTCATCGGCGCCTCACAGGCCAACGAGGTCGTCTTCACCCGCAACACGAGCGAGTCGCTCAACCTGGTCGCCAAGAGCTTTGCGCCAACGGTGCTCGAGCCCGGTGACGAGGTCGTCATTACCATCATGGAGCACCACTCCAACCTGATTCCGTGGCAGCAGGTCTGCCGCGAGACCGGCGCCAAGCTCGTCTACCTCTACCCCACCAAGACCGGCCAGCTCACCACCGAGGAGGTTCTTGCCAAGGTGGGTCCCAAGACCAAGATCCTGGCCGTGGGACAGGTCTCCAACGTGTTGGGCGTCGAGAACCCAGTCAAGAACCTCGGCAAGCTCGTGCACAAGTACGGCGGCTATCTGGTCGTCGACGGTGCGCAGTCGCTGCCGCACATGCCGGTCGATGTGGCCGACCTGGACGCCGACTTCTTTGCCTTTAGCGCGCACAAGGCTATGGGCCCCATGGGCATCGGCGTGCTGTGGGGCAAGATGGACCTGCTCAACGCCATGCCGCCCATGCTCACCGGCGGCGAGATGATCGACTCTGTTACCGAGCAGGACGCCGTCTGGGCGCCCGTTCCCGAGAAATTCGAGGCCGGCACACAGGACGCCGCCGGCATCTTCGCCACGGGCGCGGCACTCGACTACCTGGTCAACACGGTGGGTTACGAGAACATCCAGGCCCGCGAGCAGGCACTCGTCCACTATCTGATGGGCGAACTCATGCAGCTCGACTTTGTCCAAATCATCGGCTCCATCTATTGGGACAACCACCACGGCGTTGTGAGCTTTAACGTCAAGGGCATCCACCCGCACGACGTCGCGAGCATCATGGACATGGACGGCGTCTGCATCCGCGCCGGCCACCACTGCGCGCAGCCGCTGCTTACCTGGCTGGGTGTCGAAAACCTTGCTTGCTGCCGCGCCAGCGTGGCCTTCTACAACGACAAGGCCGACATCGACAAGTTCATCGCCGGCCTGCATCACGTTTGGAGCACGTTCAATGGGTAATCTGTACACCTCCACCACATTTATGGAGCACAACTCGCACCCCGACTATAAATACGAGATGGATGCTCCCAAGCACGAGCACGACGGCATCAACCCCAGCTGCGGCGACGAGCTCACCTTGCAGCTGCGCGTCGAGGACGGCGTGATCGAGGAGGCCTCCTTTACCGGCCACGGCTGCGCCATCAGCCAGGCCAGCGCCGACATCATGGCCGACCTCATCACGGGCGAGACGGTCGAGGAAGCTCGCCGCCTGGCAGGGCTTTTCCTGGCCATGATCCGCGGCGAGCGGCTCTCCGAGGAGGACCTGGAAAACCTGGACGAGGCCGCCCAGCTCCAGGACATCTCGCACATGCCCGCCCGCGTCAAGTGCGCCGAGCTCGCCTGGCGCACCCTCGACGGCATGCTCGAGGGGCAAGCTAACCAGTAGTTTATGCCCCGAATCCAAGGTTTTTGATTGCCGAGCCGCCCGATACGGGCGGCTCTGTTTTTACCTAATGAGCGCGAACGCACAAAGTCCGCGCGTCCGGCGCCCCGTCTGACATTTGCCACACAGCCAGACGCGAGCACGGGCGTTTTCCACAGCACCAAAGGCCTGCGGCAGGGCCCCGGG
>USKL01000081.1 GCA_900555225.1 uncultured Collinsella sp. | reverse complement strand
CCACCTCATCTGTCTCGAGCAGGGTTCCGTCGACCATAAGGCGGCGCACGCCGGCGTCGAGCAGCTGTGGTACCTGCGGCGTGAGGTCGATGGGGTAGGCGTCGTACAGGCGTGAGCGGCCGTGGATGTCGGTACGCACCGGCATGACCTTGCCGTCGATATTCTTGAGCGACAACTTGCGGGCGCGCAGACGGCAGTTGGCACAATCGTGGATGCAGCCATTGGCCACCTGCAGGATGCAGTGCTCGCTCGTCATAACGCGCGGGCGGCCGAAAACGGTGATGCCCAGGGCTGCGGGCGCGGCGGCGCCGAGCGAGATGATCTCGTCGAGCGTGATCTCGGGCGAGAGCCAAAACGCACCGGCTCCGCGCTCGGCAAGCGCCTCCATGCAGGGCGTGTTGTGCACCGGCAGGCAAGAGCGAATCTCGGCCGTGGCGCCGGCATGAGCGGATACGGCGAGCTCGGAGATATTGCCGACGGCGACGGTGGCTCCGGCATTGATCCAAGGATCGACGCGCTCGTGGTCGACGGCGCGGCAGACCTCGTCGAGTACGGGCACGATACCCTGCTCAAATGCATCGGCAGGGGAGAGTCCGACAGCCTCGAGCGCGTCGGTGGTCATATAGATGCGCGTTGCACCCTCCGCGCGGGCTGCCTCGGCGGCCTCGAGCGAGGTGACGGTGGCGCAGATCTGCGGCTCATCGCGGTAGTGCTCGGGCGCGGGGCGGGAATCACTGGTTACAATCGCCGGCAGCTCGAGCGTTTTCGCGCGCTCCTCGTACGGTGCCAGAATGGCCTCTTCCAGCGCCTTACAAGCGGCGGCGCGCACCTTGTGCACGGCGGAAAAGCCCATACCGCAGCCGGCGTCGAGCGAAACGTCAAAGCTTGCGGCCTCAAAGGGAGAGGAGCCCATGCGCCCGACGTGCTCAACCAGATCGGATGCCTCGACGGCGCGGGTCTTGGCAGCCTCGACGGTAAAGCCCGTGGCCGTGGCCGTAAGCGAAGGGTCGTCGCAGCAGGTGAGCGTAACGGTAAACGGCTCGCCCAGGCGCGCCACGACGGACACGTCAACAGCTCGGCGGCGCAGCACATCGCGCTTGAGCGCGGCGCCGGCGGCGTCGATGGCGCGCTGACTGCGAATCACGCGGACGCGGCAGCCCTCGGGCATGCTGCGGGGCACGCGGCACTCGATGATGTCGCCGGCAGCGGCATCCTCGGCAGCGATGGTGGTCAGGAACTGGTCAAACTCATTGTCGTGACGAAGCTCCAGCAGGTCGCCCTTGCCCACGGGCTCAAACAACTCAATGCGGGCGATGGCGGCGCGGCGACGACGGTCGTCGGGTTTGAGCCCGCGCACGTCGCGGTTGGCCAGACGGCTGCCCAGCACCGTGCCCACAATCTGGCCGCGGTTGTTGGAGCGCTCGTAACTCATCATCTCGTCGCCCGAGGTGCCGTCCTGATAGGCGTGCGTAAAGTCGCGGTTAAAGCAGCGCTTGAGTTGGCGCTGGCGAGCGGCGTCCTCGTCCTTATCTACGGCGACCCCGGCCAGCATGTCGTCGATCTGATGACGATACACATCAACGATGGAGTACACGTAATCGGGCGCCTTCATGCGGCCCTCGAGCTTGAGCGATGCGGCGTCGGCGTCATACAGACGGCGAACAAGCTGCGACGTGTTGGTGTCGCGCGGGCACAGCGCGCGCCCGCGACCGGCGGGGGAGAGCGAGCGGCCGTTCTCGTTGATCAGCTCGTAAGGCAGGCGACAGGGCTGAGCGCACATGCCGCGGTTGGCCGAGCGGCCAGCCATGGCAAAGCTCGACAGCAGGCATAGGCCCGAGTAGCAAAAGCAGATGGCGCCATGGCTGAAGACCTCAAGGTCCACATCGGGCGCGGCGTCGTGAATGGCGGCGATTTCGTCGATGGAGAGCTCGCGCGAGAGAGTCACGCGGTCGGCGCCCTGCTCACGGCACCAAAGGGTTCCGCGGTCATCATGGATGTTCGCCTGGGTCGAGATGTGCGTCTCGATGCCGGGCATCGTGCGCTTGACCTCAAAGAACAGGCCCCAGTCCTGGATGATGAAGGCGTCGGCGCCCAGCGTGGAGCAGCGATGGATGAGTTGCAGCGCATCGCCCATCTCGGACTGCTTGATGACGATGTTGACCGTGACGTAGACGCGCGATCCGGCTAGATGTGCGGCGCGGCAGGCTTGCTCAAAGGCCTCGTCGGTAAAGTTGGTGGCCTTGCGGCGGGCGTTGAAGCTGCCCATGCCGCAATAGATGGCGTCTGCCCCCGCGGCGAGTGCGGCGGCAAAGGGCTCGGGCCCTCCGGCGGGCGCCAAAAGCTCGGGTCTGCGGTTGGTGGTTCGACTGGCGGTTGCGGTCATATCCTGCCTTTCAAAATGCTCAGATATTCAAAAGTATAGTGGTGCCGTTGCGGCAGGCGATGCCCGTGCTCCAAGCGGGATAAAGTCTTCAGCAGCTTGGGCTGGCTGACCCCGTGAAGAACCGTTCAGCGGTTCGGGGAAACCGTTGGGCGATAAAATATTCTCGCAAGCTGATAATATTCTTGCATCAAACAGAAACCTTGAGTACTATCCCAATCAAGCGCGGTGTTCAGACCGAACTGTGCCTCCCGGTGTGAACGCCGCGCTCACGCTTTCTCAACTGATCGTAAGGAGATAAACATGAGCAAGACCGTCGTGTCTTCCGATAACGCACCCGCAGCCATCGGACCGTATTCCCCCGGCATCCAGACCGGCAACATGGTGTTCCTGTCCGGCCAGCTGGGCATCGACCCCGCAACTGGCAAGATGCCCGAGGGCGTTGAGGCCCAGGCTAAGCAGTCCCTTGCTAACGTCGAGGCCCTGCTGACTGCCGCCGGCGCCACCTTTGCCGATGTCGTCAAGACCACGGTCTACCTGGCCGACATTGCCGACTTCGCTGCCGTGAACGAGATTTACGCCTCCAAGTTCGAGGCTCCGTTCCCCGCGCGCAGCGCTTTCCAGGTTGCCGCCCTTCCGGCCGGCGGTCTGGTCGAGATCGAGGTCGTCGCCGCTCTCTAAGGCGTTGACCACAACTAAACATGGCATGCAAAAAGACCCTGCAGCGTGTGAACTGCAGGGTCTTTTGTCAAGTGACGGATCGCTTGTGGAGCCAAAAAGACTGCCCGCGCTCCATTTTGCTCGTTAGCCTTCCTTGCGAACTTTTTGCAGGTAGCGGTAGACGCTGGGCTCCGAGATGCCCAGCGCGGTGGCGGCGCAGGCCACGGCGCCCTTGAGCATGAACACCCCGTTGCCGTTGAGGTGGCGAATGACGTCCACGCGGTCGCTCTGACCAAGCGACGCTACATCCAGCCCGCGCGCGCTCAGCAACTCGGAAATACTGCGGTCGATGAGCTCCTGCGTAGACTCCGAAAGACTTTCGACCTCGATAGACGCGGGCTCCGCCTGCCTTGGCACAGCGTCGAAGCAGGCCATGAGCTGCTGAGTCATGGCGTTGATGGAGCGTATCGTGGAAAGATCGGTGTTGACGCAAAGCATGCCGACGATCTCGTTGTCCTCACGGATAAAGTACGTCGCCGACTCCAACGTCTTGCCACCGGCACCGCGTCCCTCGTAGCCCGTTATAAACGGCAGGTCGCGATACTTGGCGTCGTGCATGATCTTGAGTGCCAGATCGGTAGCGGGACCGCCGACCTTGCGGCCGCTCACGATACCGTTGCGGATATCGACGATGGCGTGGTCGGGATCCGAGAAATCGTGCAGGACGATCTCGCTGTTCTTACCGAGTACCTGCTCCAGGAAATCGACCATCGGCAAAAAGCGACGTACGGTCTCGTTCACGGGCAACTCCTTTGGGTTCTATCGAAGTGTTCATAACAATTTTTTATCATGGTAACACGCTGCCCATCATCTCGTATATCCGCAGGTACATTGCGTAATACAGACGAACGGTAGAAATTTGGCGGTAAACGGTCGACCAAAAGAAAAGTTAGATGTTATTTTGAACAGACACATTCCTGACCTGCGGAAATGCGTTATCTCAGCTGAAGAATAGTCTGATAACAAAAAATTATTGAGAATGAGAATCATCTTTAATACGATATGCAACGAAGGCACAACCTCAACCCCGCACTGCGTCACAATAGAGCGTTAGATGCGAAAACAACTATTTCGAGGATTGGTGGTCAAATGACCCAGGAGACGGTTACGAACGGCACTGAAGCCCTGTTCATTCGCGAAGGCATGCCGCCCGTTAAGGAAATGATCCCGTGTGCCCTTCAGCACGTACTGGCATCGTTTGCCGGCATCATTACCCCGGCGGTCATCATGGCCGGCGTCTACGGCTTTAATAGCCAGCAGAGCACCGACATCATCCAGGTTGCGCTCATTCTTTCGGCAATCGACACGGCCCTTCAGGCCTTCGCTCCCTTCCGTCGCGTCGGCGGCGGCCTGCCCATCGTCATGGGCGTTTCGTTCGCGTTCCTGCCGGCCCTGCAGGCCATGGGTGCCTCGGGCTTTAGCTTTGGTGCGCTGCTGGGCGGCGAGATCGTCGGCGGCGCCGTCGCGGTCCTCTTTGGTCTGGCCTACAGCAAGATCAAGTGGCTGTTCCCGCCCGTCGTGACCGGTACGGTCATCTTCTCCATCGGCGTTTCGCTGTATCCCACGGCCGTCAAGTATATGGCCGGCGGTATGGGTACGCCGCTGTGGGGCACCCCGCAGGCCTGGTGCGTCGCTCTTATCACCTTCGCCGTGGTCTTTGCGCTCGCCAACTTTGGCAAGGGCACGCTCAAGCTGGGATCCGTGTTCTTTGGCATGATCGTCGGCATGATCGTCTCCATCCCCTTTGGCATGATCGACTTCTCCAGCGTCGCCACCGCTCAGGTCTTCGCCCTTCCCAAGCTCATGCCCTACGCGCTCGAGTTTGATCCCGAGGTCTGCATTACCCTCGCCGTCGTGTTCCCCATGGTTGCTATTCAGGTTATCGGTGACGTCTCCGCCGCCTGCCTGGGCTCCATCGACCGTATGCCCACCGAGCGCGAGCTCTCCGGCGCTATCGTGTCCCAGGGCCTCACCTCTATGGTCGGCGGCCTGCTGGGCGGTCTTCCCACCAGCGCCCTTGGCCAGAACGTGGGCATCATCTGCTCCAACAAGGTCGTCAACAAGTGGGTCTTTGTGATCATTGCGGCCGTCTTTGCCATCGCCGGCCTGTTCCCGCAGCTTTCTGCCGTCCTTTCCGCTATCCCGCAGCCCGTCATCGGCGGCGCGACCGTCGGCGTCTTTGGCACCATCACCATGAACGGTGTGCGCATGTTCACCCGCGAGGGCCTCACGCAGCGCACTACCACCATCGTCGGTACCTCCGTCGTCTTTGGCCTGGGTATCTGGATGGCCAGCGGTTGCCTTGCCGGCGAGGGTATGCCCGCCTGGGTGTCCACCGTCATCGGCTCCAATGCCGTAACCCCCACCGCCATCATGGCCATTGTCCTTAACCTGATCCTTCCGCAGACGCCGGTCGTGGCTCAGCACATCGATGCTGCCAAGGACGCTGCCGTGGATCTGGTCTTGCCCGAGAGCAAGAAGTAACCAATTCGGTGCTATTCGTCGGCGGACGCATCGCCTCGTCCGCCGACGCCATGCGGCGCCAAGCCGCACTTCAAAGGGTTTGTCCCTTTGGTGAAGCGTTGACGGGAGAGGGCCCGTTTCCGGTGTAGGCCGGCGCTTCGCACTCCGCCATGTCAGAGGTGTCAAACCCCGCCCCTGATGTTGAAGGGAGCATCCATGCTTCTGGTCGCTAACGGTTCCGTCTTTACCCGCAACGCTCAGACCCCGTTCATTCCAAACGGTGCGGTCGCCATTGACGGAGATACGATCGTCGAAGTGGGCCCCGAGTGCGAGCTCAAGGCCAAGTACCCGGATGCCGAGTACGTCGACGCCCAGGGCAACCTCATCATGCCCGGACTCATCAACTGCCACACCCACATCTACTCGGGTCTCGCCCGCGGCCTTGCCATTAAGGGCTGCAACCCCACCAACTTCCTGGAGAATCTTGAGCAGCAGTGGTGGAAGATCGACGACAACCTGACACTCGACGGCACCAAGGCAAGCGCCTATGCCACGATTCTGGATTCCATCCGCGATGGCGTCACCACGATCTTCGATCACCACGCGAGCTTCTGCGAGATCCCGGGCAGCCTCTTTACCATTAAGGACGCAGCTCAGGAGCTGGGCATGCGTTCGTGTCTGTGCTACGAGGTCTCCGATCGCCGCGGCCAGGAAAAATGCGACCAGGCCATTGCCGAGAACGCCGAATTTGCCCAGTGGGCCGCCAAGGAGCGTCGCGATAACGACAACCACATGATCGCCGCCATGTTTGGCGGTCACGCCACCTTCACGCTTTCGGACGAGACCATGGACAAGATGGCCGAGGCCAACAACGGCCTGACCGGCTTCCACATCCACGTGTGCGAGGGCATGAACGACGTGTGGGATTCCCGCCTCAACCGCGGAGGCATCAGTCCCGTCGAGCGCCTGCTGCAGCACAACCTGCTGGGTCCTGACACCATGCTGGGCCACTGCATCCACGTGACGCCTGCCGAGATGGATATCGTCAAGGAGTCCGGCACCTGGCTCGTCAACAACCCCGAATCCAATATGGGTAACGCCGTGGGCTGCGCCCCCGTGCTCGAGTTCTTCCGCCGCGGCATCCCCGTGTGCATGGGCACCGACGCCTACACCCACGATATGCTCGAGAGCCTTAAGGTCTTCCTGATCATTCAGCGTCACAACGCCGCCATGCCCAACGTGGGCTGGTGCGAGGCCATGA
>USKL01000080.1 GCA_900555225.1 uncultured Collinsella sp. | reverse complement strand
CCCCAAGCCACATCGTTGGTGCCCAGCTTCTCGAAGTATTCCTGAAGACTGAGGTACACGTGTTCAAACTTGGCTCCGGTTGCAATCAGCTTGCAAATGCTCTCCACGATGGAGAGGTATGCGCCGTGGTACGGGCTCTTCTCGGAAATATATGGGTTGAATCCGTATGCCATCATGGACACCGTCTTCACATCCTGATCTCTGTGGATGACCGGAATCTTGTGAACCATTGCCTGAATCGGGGTCTTCTGGTAACGTCCGCCGTAAGGCATCAGCACCGAACCTCTGCCGATGGTGGAGTCAAAACGCTCCGCCAAACCTCTCTTGGAGCATACGTTCAGGTCGGCCGCCAGTTCCTTCATTCCTTCGTAGAATTTTGCCGGAATCTTCTTCTCAAACTTCTGCGCGTGTTCGATAACCGCATCGGCCTTCTTCTCCGCACCGTTGGTATCCAGGAATGCACGGGAAATATTAACGATCTCTTTGCCTCTCCATGTAAGAACAAGGCGTGGCTCTTCGGTAACGACTGCAACCGGGATTGCTTCGAGGTTTTCTTCGTTTGCAAAGCCAAGGAATTTGTCAACATCTTTTGGATCTACAACAACTGCCATACGCTCCTGGGACTCAGAAATTGCCAGTTCTGTTCCGTCCAGACCTGCATATTTTTTCGGTACTTTATCCAAATCTACTTTCAATCCGTCTGCCAGCTCACCGATGGCTACGGAAACACCGCCGGCACCGAAATCATTACATTTCTTAATGATATGTGCCACCTCTTCCCTGCGGAAAAGTCTCTGAATCTTACGCTCTGTAGGTGGATTACCCTTCTGTACTTCTGCACCGCAGGTATCAATGGATTCTGTGGTATGTGCCTTGGAAGAACCTGTGGCACCGCCGCAGCCGTCACGTCCTGTTCTTCCTCCCAGAAGAATAATAATGTCTCCCGGATCAGAGGTCAGTCTCTGTACCGCCCGTCTCGGTGCTGCTCCCATAACGGCTCCGATTTCCATACGCTTTGCCACATAATCCGGATGATAAATCTCTTTGACATATCCGGTGGCAAGTCCAATCTGGTTTCCATAGGAGCTGTAACCGTGGGCTGCTCCACGTACTAATTTCTTCTGCGGAAGTTTTCCTTCCATGGTATCTTTTACGGATACGGTCGGGTCTGCCGCTCCGGTAACACGCATTGCCTGATAAACATATCCTCTGCCCGACAGCGGGTCGCGGATGGCGCCGCCCACGCAAGTGGCGGCACCGCCGAAGGGCTCGATCTCGGTCGGGTGGTTGTGGGTCTCGTTCTTAAACAGGAACAGCCAGTCCTGGTCCTCGCCGTCGACATCGACCTTCACCTTGACGGTGCAGGCGTTGATCTCCTCGGACTCGTCGACATCGGTCATGACGCCGGTCTTCTTAAGGTACTTGGCGCCGATGGTGCCCATGTCCATGAGGCAGACGGGCTTGGCGTCGCGACCGAGCTCGTGGCGCATCTCCATGTAGCGGTCGAAGGCCTGCTGCACCACGGCGTCGTCGATCGTCACGTCGTCCAGGACGGTGCCGAAGGTGGTATGGCGGCAGTGATCGGACCAGTAGGTGTCGATCATCTGGATCTCGGTGATGGTGGGGTCGCGGTCCTCATCGCGGAAGTACTGCTGGCAGAAGGCGATGTCCGCCTCGTCCATGGCAAGACCGCGCTCGGAAATAAAGGCGGCAAGGCCGGCCTCATCGAGCTCGCGGAAGCCGTCGAGCACCTCGACGGGCTGGGGCTCGGGGGTCTCCATGTACAGCGTCTCGGGCAGGTCGAGCGAGGCGATGCGCGCCTCGACGGGGTTCACCACGTAGTGCTTGATGGCCTCGATGGCGGCTTCGTCCAGAGCGCCCGAGATCATATAGACCTTGGCGGAGCGCACGGCGGGGCGCTCGCCCTGGCTGATGAGCTGCACGCACTCGCTGGCGGAGTCGGCGCGCTGGTCAAACTGGCCAGGCAGGAACTCGACGGCAAAGACGGCGCCATCGCTTGCGGGGAGTTCGTCGTAGGTCACATCGACCTGGGGCTCGCTAAAGACGGTCGGCACGCAGGAGCGGAAAAGCTCCTCGTCGATGCCCTCGACGTCGTAGCGGTTGATGATCCTCAGGGCCTCGATGCCCTTGATGCCGAGAATTTCGGTCAGCTCGCCCTTGAGCTGCTGAGCCTCGACGTCGAACCCGGGTTTCTTCTCCACGTAGATACGAGAGACCATTGGTTCCTGCCTTCCTGATCGGTTGGGCGTACGGTACGGTATGCGGCAGCGGTCGGTTTGCGGGGTCTGCCCTGCGGTCGCCTTGAGCCACATGTTTGTAAACCTCACTATGATACGACAGCTCGCGGCGCGTTGAGGACGGCGAGGGTGCTACAGTGAAGCGCAAACAAGAGAAAGGCATCACATGGCATTCGTTTCGCTCGCCATCATCGCACTCGTGGCCTTTGCGAGTCCTTTTATCGCCTCGGCGATTCCCGGAAAACCCGTTCCCGAGACGGTCTTTTTGCTCGTGCTCGGCGCGGTGCTGGGACCCCATATGCTCGGCGTCATCCATGTAGATGCTGAGGTCTCGCTTGTGTCCGAGCTGGGCCTGGCCTTTTTGTTCCTGCTTGCCGGCTTTGAGATCGACCCCAAGAGCATCACGGGCGTCGAGGGGCGCTACGGCTTGGCGACGTGGGTCGTCACGTTTGGTATCGCCTGGCTTGCCGTGCGCTTTACCCCGTGGTTCTCAGTCAGTCATTTCGACGGTATCGCCGTGACGCTTGCCCTCACTTCGACGGCGCTCGGTACGCTCGTGCCCATTATGCGTGAGCGCTCGCTCACCGGCACGCGCGTGGGCGACTCGATTCTCGCGTATGGCACTTGGGGCGAGCTCGGTCCCGTGCTCGCCATGTCGGTGCTGTTGTCTGCCCGCACTGGCATCCAAACGCTCGTTATCCTTGGCTTGTTTGCGGTGGTTTGCGTGTTGCTGGCCGTGGTCCCGAGCCGCTCCAAGCGCGTCGGCAGCCGCTTCTTTGCGTTTGTTGAGGAGCGCGCCGATACCACGTCGCAGACCTTCGTGCGCCTGACGGTGCTCATCCTGGTCACGCTCGTGGCATTCTCGGCTGTCTTTGATCTCGACATCGTGTTGGGTTCTTTTGCCGCCGGCTTTGTCCTGCGCTATATCATCCCCGAGGGCAACCATACGCTCGAGACCAAGCTCGACGGCCTGGCCTACGGCTTTTTGATTCCGGTGTTCTTTACCGTATCGGGTGCAAAGATCGATCTGACGGCCGTGGCGTCGCGCCCGGGCTTGCTCGCGGGTTTTATCGTGGCGTTGCTGATTATTCGTGCCGTGCCCATTCTCATCTCTATGGGCATTTGTCCCGCGACGCGCGATGTGTCGGCGTATGGTCGCATTACCGTGGCTCTGTACTGCACCACGGCCCTGCCGATCATCGTTGCCGTGACGAGCGTTGCCGTCAACGCGGGCGCGCTGTCACAAGATATTGCGTCGGTCATGGTTGCCGCCGGCGCCATCACGGTGTTCTTGATGCCGCTGCTCGCGCAGCTCTTCTACCGCGTGGTCGACGCCGCGCCGGTCGCCGCCGTGGCAGAGGTTGCCGAGCATCCATCCGATGCGCTCGACATCCTGCGCGCCCACCACGACCTAGCGAGCTTGCTCGCGCGCGAGCATGAGCTGCTGACTTCGCATGGCCATGGTCGCGTATTCGAGGGCCTGCCTACGCTCGATACGATTGCCGAGCGTCTTTCCGCCGAGGCGGCGAGCGGCCACATCGATGCCCGCATCGTGGACGCGGCGCACCTGCTTGCCGATAAGACCTATGGAGACGAGGTCGACCCGTCCGAGCTGACCCCGCGCGAGCGTCGCCGCCTGGAGCGCGCCAAGCTCGCCGTGCGCGAATACCGCCGTCGCATGCTGGAGCTCTATGCAAGAGAAGAAGCCGAGGACGACGACGGCAAGTAGTCGATACTCTCTCGGGGAAGCCGCGTCCTTCTTTGAAGGCTCGGAACGGGATGTGGTTTCCGAAACGGGGGCCGTTGGGAAACTGTGTCCCGGAATGGGCGTTCAGAGTGGGATGCAGTTTCCGCGAGAGACCCGTTGCGGAAACGGTATCCCAGAATCGGCGTTCAAAACGGGGCGCTCTTTCCGAAACATGGCCCTGAGGGAAGCTGCGTCCCGGTCTGAGTCGGAATTCCGGGGCACAGCTTCCCTTTCAAACAGAAGAAGGCGCGCTGCCTGCAGTTGATGCAGACGGCGCGCCTTCTTTGTTGGACTATGTTGAGGCTGGGAGCTGAGGCTTGTGGTCCCTTAAGAGCGGGCGGCTCCGTCGACGGGGAGCACGGCGCCCGTGACGTAGGAGGACATGTCGCTCGCCAGGAAAACAAAGGCGTTGGCGACATCCTCGGGCTCGCCCATGCGACCCAGCGGAATGGTGGCGATGATGGGCTTAATAACCTCTTCGGGCAGGTTGGCGACCATATCGGTCTTGGTTACGCCAGGCGCGACGGCGTTGACGCGGATGCCCATGGGGGCGAGCTCGCGCGAGAGCGACTGGACCATACCGTTGACGGCAAACTTGGACGTGGGATAGCCAACGCCGGAGGGCTGACCGTACTTGGCGACCATCGAACTCGTGGTGGTGATGGTGCCGCCATGACCTGCCTCGGTCATGATCTTGGCGGCTGCCTGGTGGCCATTAAAGACGGCGACGACGTTGAGGTCCATAACTTTGGCGAACTCCTCGGCCGTGTAGTCCAAAAGGGGCGAGCGCTGGGAGATGCCGGCATTGTTGACGACTGTATCCAAGCCGCCCATATCGGCGACGGCCTGGGTAAAGGCCTCGGTCACGGCTTCGAGCGAGGTGAGGTCACAGGAGCGGCCCCAGACCTTGGCGTCGGGATAGGCGGCCGCCAGCTTCTCAACGGCCGCGTCGGCAGTCTCCTGGCGTGAGCCAAAGACGGTGACGGCGGCGCCTTCCTCGATAAAACGGCAGGCGATGGCATAGCCGATACCGCGTGTGCCTCCGGTGATGATTGCTTTCTTGCCCTCGAGCAACATGGTGCTTCCTCTCATCGCGGGCGGACATTCGCAGCACAGCGTAGCGGTAGCCGGAATCGGCCGCGTTTGCATATCGGTGAACGGTAGCCCGCGTTACCGATGAGCGGCTCGCGCAAATATGTTCTGCCGTTGTGCTTAGGGCAGGTGACAAAAGGGCTCCCGTCCCACATCGGACGGGAGCCCTCAAGGCGCGTATTGCTAGGCGAGCGTTGGGCTAGTTCGCCATGACGCCTTCGGTCCAAGCCTCAACGTCCTCGATGCGCAGGACGTTGGCGACCTCGGCCACGCAGTCGACGCCGGCAAGCTCGGCGGCGGCAGCCTGGACGTCCTTCTCGAGCGCGCGGTGCGTCAGGAAGATGACCGAGCAGGCATCGCTGACGCCCGACTTGCCGTCCTCGACCTGGTTGATGAGCGAGATCGAGATGTTGTGCTTGGCAAAGATGTCGACCGTCTCGGACAGGGCGCCCACGCGGTCGGCGACCTTCAGGCGCACATAGTACTTGGTCTGGAGCTCGTCCATAGGCTTAAAGGCGAGATTGTGACCATAGGGCTCAATCTCGGGCAGCGGAGCCACGCCGCGGCTGATCTGCTCGGAGAGCGACAGGATATCGCCCACGACGGCGCTCGCGGTGGGGAAGGAGCCTGCGCCGGCACCGTAGAACATGGTTTCGCCCACGGCGTCACCCACCACGTAGACGGCGTTCATGGCGCCGTTGACCTTGGCGAGCATATGGTCTGCCGGGATGAGCGTGGGATGCACGCGGACGTCGACGCCGGCGTCGGTGTTGCGTGCGATGCCCAGCAGCTTGATGGTGTAGCCGAGCTCGCGGGCCTGGGCGATGTCCTCGGCGCCGATGGTACGGATACCCTGTTGGTAGACATCGTCGGTGGTCACGCGGGTGCCAAAGCCGATGGAAGCGAGGATTGCCGTCTTGCTGGCGGCGTCGAAGCCGTCGACGTCGGCCGTGGGGTCAGCTTCGGCAAAGCCGCGCTCCTGGGCCTCCTTGAGCGCCTCGTCATAGGAAAGGTTGTCGTCGACCATGCGCGTGAGCATGTAGTTGGTGGTACCGTTCACGATGCCCTCCACCTCGGTGATGACGTTGGCCGCGAGGCACTGGTGCATGGGGGTGATGATGGGGGTGCCGCCGCCCACGCTGGCCTCGAACAGAAAGCACACGCCCCTGCGGCGTGCAATGGCCAGCAGCTCTGCGCCGTGGGTGGCCACCAGCTCCTTGTTGGAGGTGACCACGCTCTTGCCGCTGGCGAGCAGCTTCATGGTAAAGTCAAAAGCCGGGTTCACCCCGCCCATGGTCTCTGCCACGATCTGGATCTCCGGATCATTCAGAATATCGTTAAAATCCTTGGTAAAGAGCGCCTCATGCTTGTCGCCGGGGAACTCCCGCAAATCCAGGATCCGCGCCAACTCCAGCGCCTTACCGCCGGTGCGCTTGGCTAAGGTGTCCTGGTGGGTTTCAATCACTTCACACACGCCGGAACCGACGGTTCCGTACCCCATAACTGCTACTTTCATTTGAACCTCCTGAAAGAGAAATTTTGCTGCCGGGCAGCAATCCTATAAATTTACTGAATAAATGCGGCGCCAACAACACCGTTCAACTGCTCCAAAAGCGCCGGTAAACGGGCAGGCTCCACAGACAGATCGGCAATGCGCACGGTCACGGTCACATCCGCCGCCCCGTCCTGGGGCAGACTCTGGTTCACGGAGAGCACATTGCCCCCCACCCGAGAGATGGCGCCGATAAAGCTGGAGAGCACGCCGGCGCTGTCCTGCAACCGGGCCTTGACGGTGGCCACC
>USKL01000079.1 GCA_900555225.1 uncultured Collinsella sp. | reverse complement strand
CGCTTGAACTGAGAGGGGGGAGGCCTCGCGGCCTCCCCCTTTTTTGCGTTTACGGGCTTTTGTCTCACATAGTAGCTGTGTTTTATAACCCTCGTTTGTCGCATCTTCTGCGAACGGGCTACAATAACTTAGTCTGTGCGATATGGAGGTGAACATGGCTGAAGCTGGTATCGGCGTTGATATCGTCGAGATTTCCCGCATGAAATCAATTCTTGAAAAGACGCCGTCGTTTGCTCGGCGTGTGTTTACCGAAGAAGAGCGTGCGTATTGTGATGCATCATCGCGTCCCGCTGCTCACTATGCCAGCCGCTTTGCTTCGCGCGAGGCGGTACTTAAAGCTCTTGGCACGGGTTTTAGTCAAGGCGTTGGTCGCAAGGATGTTTCGGTTACGCGTGATAAACTCGGCAAACCGAAGGCGCTGCTTTCGGGCCGTGCTCTCGAGATCGCTCAAGAGCTGGGTGTTGTTGAGGTCGCTCTTTCCATTACGCTTACAGGAGACTTGGCCGTTGCGAATGCCATCGCGATTACCGAAGATGCTCGGCCTAAGCCAAAAGAGGAAAAGGTGAGCACCAAGAAACGCGTAGCGCAGACATTTAAAGAGGCTCGCTCTGTTTTAGATGAGCTTGAGCAGCTGCAGAATTCAGCATTGACGGAGCACCTGGGCGATGCTTCGCAAGATACGCTAGGAGCATAGATGAAACCGGTTTTGAGTACCGAAGAAGTCGTTCGTCTCGAGGATATCATCGAACGCGAAGGGACTTCGAAGGCCGAGCTTATGGAGCTAGCGGGTGAGTTTGCCGCCAACGAGGTCTTGAAGCTCAATCCCGATCGGGTTCTCGTTCTGGTCGGTTTTGGTAATAATGGCGGCGACGGTTGGGTTGCCGCCGATATCCTGAGCCATAAGGGTGTGGACGTGGATATCGTTTCTCCGGTTGAGCCGGATGAGATTCCTGCTGCTCTGGCACGTCATGTTGCTCGTCGTACTGCCGGCCGCGATGTGCACGTTTGCGTCGGCCCCTCGCGTGACGAACTCGAGGTTTTGATCGATAAGGCCGATGTTGTTGTCGATGCCATTTTTGGTACCGGTTTTCACGGGAATCTGCGTGCGCCGTTCTCCATCTGGATTCCTACGGTCAATGAATGCGCCGATTGTGTCGTATCCATTGATGTCCCCTCGGGCCTGAATGCCGAGACGGGCGTTGTTGATGACGACTGCATTCGTGCCGAGCATACGGTGACGATGATTGCGCCCAAGATTGGTCTGTATAGCGCTGATGGCCCTGAGTATGCTGGCGATTTGATCTGCGGCAATCTTTACGACCGTCTTGACGAGGTCATCGATGATGTCGACCACGCCGCTGAGATTGTCGAGCCCGGTGACTTAGTTGATTACTTTGCCCCACTGCCTACGAATATCGATAAGTATTCCCGTGGCTCTGTGCTTATTGTCGCCGGATCTGCGCAATATCCTGGTGCTGCCATTATGGCGGCCAAGTCTGCAGCTCGCGCGGGTGCTGGTTACGTGGCGGTTGCGGCTCCTGACGCCTGCGCCAATCTTATTCGCATGGCGCTTCCTTCGATTCCCGTCTTTGCTATTCCGTCTGATTCCCGCGGCTCCTTTGGCGCCGCTGCGCGCATGACGGTGTGCGAGATCGCAAAGAAGTACAGCTGCGTACTGTGCGGTCCCGGTATGACGACGTCTGCTGGCGCTATGCAGGTGGTTTCGGGCTTGCTCGAGCTTGATGTACCGCTTATTTTGGACGCCGATGCACTCAACTGCCTTGCTAAGATTGCCATTGACGGTATTGATAGTAATCCCGAGATGTATCGTCGCGAGCAGCCGTTGGTTATGACGCCGCACTATCGTGAGCTTTCGCGTCTGGTTGCCGGTGACGAGGTGAACGACCTTGGTACCGCGATTGCGGCCGCGCAGAAGGTTGTCTGGGCTGCAGGCTCCGACAATCTGGTGGTCATTGCCAAGGGGCCGACGACGGCTATCTGTGGCGTTGAGCGTGTGCTGCTGCCGCTCTCGGGTCCGGCTTCTCTGGCAACTGCCGGTTCGGGTGATGTTCTCGCGGGTATTTTGGCCGGCACGCTTGCCACCATGCGCGACGAGATGGATCGTTGGGAGTTGCTGTATTCGTACGCCGTCGCACTTCACAGCTACGCCGGTTTTGCCGCGGCGACGGAGTATGGTGAGAAGAGCGTTATCGCGACCGATCTTATCGACTTGATCGGTCCTGCCATGGAACTGGCGGCAAAGGATGCGCTCGAAGATCTGGGAATCATGGACGAAGGGTCGGATGACTAATCATGAATAAAGCCGATTTGACGCGCTGGTCCTGGGTCGAGATCGACCGCGGGGCGCTCCGTCGCAACACGAGGGCCTATAAGAACTTGCTGAATCCACGTCAGCGCCTGTGTTGCGTGGTCAAGGCCGATGCTTATGGTCATGGAGCTGTTGAGTGCGCCAAGATCATGTATTCGGCCGGTGCCGACATGTTTGCCGTGGCGACGGTTAACGAGGGCGTTGAGCTCCGACAGGGCGGGATTACGAAACCCATCCTCATCCTAAGCGAGCCGCCTATCGAGGCCATTCCGACGTTGCTCGAGTTTGATATCATGCCCTCGGTCTATACGTCTGACTTTGCTCTTGCGTATGGCGAATGTGCCGTCGCGGCGGGCAAAGTGGGTAAGTATCATCTCGCCATCGAGACGGGCATGAATCGTATCGGCGTTCACTACACGCAGGTGCTCGACTTTGTCCGCGGTATAAATTTCCATCGCGGTATTCAGTGCGACGGCGTATTTACGCACTTCGCCACGGCCGATGAACCTTCGGGCTGGGACTACAAGCTGCAGTGTCAGCGCTTTACCGAGGCCGTTCAGGCCATTAAGGATGCGGGTTTTGAGTGCGGTATCGTGCACTGCGCCAACACGCCGTCCTCGATGCTCGATCCCTCGATGCATTTTGATATGATCCGCGCCGGCGTTGGCTTGTATGGCATGCAGCCGTGCGAGCTGAGTGGCCGCGTGATGCAGCTTGATCCCGTTATGAGCGTCCATGCGCGTGTGACGCGCGTGGCACACCCTGCGATGGGTGAGGGCGTGGGCTACGGTTTTACCTACCGCGTACCGCGTACGCGCGTTCAGATCTGCACGCTGCCGATCGGTTATGCCGATGGCCTATCGCGTACGCTTTCCAATCGTATGGATGTGCTGTATCGCGGCGAGCGCGTGCATCAGGTTGGCAATATCTGCATGGACCAGTTTATGGTCGCCATTCAGTCCAACCCGGCACACGAGATTCCCGAGGCCGAGTATGGTGACGAGATGATTATTGTCGGCCGCGATGGCGATGCCGAGATCACTATGGACGAGATGGCCCGACTGCGCGGAACGATTAACTACGAGGTCGCCTGCGGCTTTGGCATGCGTCTCGACAAGGTCTACGTGTAGGAGCCGCTATGGGCGTCATGCACATCCCCGGCCATACCCATCAGGCACCACGTGAGGTCGCACTCGAGGAAATTGAGGCCGTTCTGGGCGATTGTCACCTCTGCCAGCTCTACCAGTCGCGTCACAATATCGTGTTTGGCGTGGGAAACCCCCGCGCTCGTGTGATGTTTATTGGCGAGGCGCCGGGCCGCAATGAGGATTTGCAGGGCGAGCCCTTTGTGGGGGCGGCAGGCGAGGACCTCAACGGCATTTTGTCGCTGGCGGGCCTCAAACGCGAAGACGTCTACATTGCCAACGTGCTTAAGTGCCGCCCGCCGGGAAACCGCAATCCACGTCCCGAGGAAGTGCTGGCTTGCTCGCCGTTTTTGCGTGAGCAGATTCGAAGCATCTGGCCCGATATTATCGTGACGCTCGGCAACCCCGCGACGCACTTTGTGCTTAAGACCGAGATTGGCATTACTAAGCTGCGCGGCAGGTTCCACCAGATGGCGCATTTTGTAGTAATGCCCACGTTCCATCCGGCAGCAGCGCTACGCAATCCGGCGTGGCAGGAACTGCTGGAGGAAGACTTTAAGATGCTGGGCGACTATCTGGAGCGACATCCCGCACCAGAGGACGCCTCGGAATAATAAGGAGCATATATGTCCCTGGAGCGCCTGGGGGTAGGTACTTACAAAACGACTTGCGCTGCCGATACGGAGTACTTTGGCGAGCTAATTGCACCGTGCCTTGAGGACGGCGATGTGCTCATCCTGACCGGTGGCCTGGGGGTGGGCAAAACTCACTTTACCAAGGGCGTCTCGCGCGGGCTGGGCGATGAGCATATGGTTACGAGCCCTACGTTTGCGCTCATGGCCGTTCACGATCAAGGCCGTATTCCGCTGTTTCACTTTGATCTATACCGTCTGGAGCATGCCTACGAGCTCGAGGATACGGGCATTTTCGATGTGCTGGGCTATGAGGGTGCTTGCCTGCTGGAATGGGGCGAACAATTCCAAGACGAGCTGACGGATGAGTATCTTTCGGTGACGCTCAAGCGTGATGAGGGCGACAGTGATGTGCGAACAATAACGCTCGAGGCGCACGGTGACCGCGCAATGGAGCTTTCCCATTTGATTGATAAGGCTGTACAAGATGAGCTTGCATAACGACAACGCGCTGGTGGTGGCGCTCGATACCTCGACCGACATGCTTGCCTGCGCGGCAAGCTGGATTGATGGGCAGACGGGCGAGACGAAGCTCGTGAGTGGCGACCGCATGTGTCGCCGTCACGCCAACGTTGAGCTCGTGAATACCGTTGATGGCGTGCTGGCTCAAGTCGGTCTGGATCGCAGCGATGTTGGTTGCTACGTGGTCGGCCGCGGCCCGGGGTCGTTTACGGGTGTGCGCATCGGCATCTCCACTGCCAAGGGCCTCGCGCGCGGTGCCAATGTTCCGCTGCTGGGCGTGTCGACGCTCGACGCTTGCGCTTGGACGGCGTGGAAGGCTGGCGTGCGCGGCAAGCTTGGTATCTTGGCCGATGCCATGCGCGGTGAGGTATATCCGGCACTATATATGCTGGGCGATGAGGGTCCCGAGCGTCAATTTGAGCGCGAACACGTGGTCAAGGCCGCCGTGGCGCTCGATGAGTGGCGCCGAGCAGCGGACTGGGACCAGGTTCAGCTGACCGGTGACGGTCTCGTGCGCTATGGCAAGCTGCTGGGTGAGGACGAGACCGCCCGCTGCGTGGAGCGCGACCTGTGGTGGCCTTCGGGCGAGGGCTTGCTGCTCGCGCACGCTGCGGGTGACGGCGATCCGGCTCGCGTCCTGCCGATTTACACGCGCCTTTCGGATGCCGAGGAAAACGAGCGCAAGCGTCTTGGTCTTGCCGAGAGTGCGCAGAGCGAAATTACGGGCGTTGCCGATGAGCTCGCCGGTCGTCATCTGCAGTTCCGTCCCATGGGCGCGGCGGATGCCGAGGGCGCGAGCGCGCTAGAGGCTGCCTGCTTTGAAGGTGCCGGACACGAGGCGTGGACGCCGGGCATGTTCCTGTCCGAACTGGGCGAGGACGTCGCTGCGCCGCGTAGTTGGTGGGTGGCACACGACGACGGCAAGCTGCTGGGCCTTGCCGGCGGTATGGTCGTGGACGGTGATGTGCAGATTCTGGATGTCGCCGTCGACTCGGCACATCGCCGTGAGGGCATTGCCCGCAAGCTGCTGTCGCATGTGAGCTATGATGCCCAGATGCTCGGCTGCACCACGGCTTCGCTCGAGGTCGAGGACGGCAACGAGGGCGCGATTGCGCTCTATGCCGCTCTGGGCTTTACCGAGGTGGGTCGTCGTCGTGGCTACTACGGTGTCGGCAAAGACGCCATCGTCATGACGGCC
The DNA here is from genome assembly GCA_900555225.1 of uncultured Collinsella sp. Taxonomy (GTDB): domain Bacteria; phylum Actinomycetota; class Coriobacteriia; order Coriobacteriales; family Coriobacteriaceae; genus Collinsella. Next base: position 1,080 of record USKL01000079.1, on the reverse strand, counting down.
CCACTTCCCCTCGTACTTCCGGTCGATAACGCCTCGCCCGAGCCGACGGCAGCCGAGCAACGCGTATGGCCGCTGCCTGCGCCTGGGCGCTCCGAGGGGGAGCGCGCCGAAATTGAGCGCCGCCGCCTGGTGCTCGCTATCGAGAGTTCCTGCGACGAGACGGCCGTGGCGATTATCGATGCGGATGGCAATATGCTGGCCAACCAGGTGTCGACACAGATTGATTTTCATGCCCGCTTTGGCGGCGTGGTGCCCGAGATCGCCTCGCGCAAACACGTTGAGGTGATTGTGAGTGTCGTGGATGCGGCGCTCGAGGATGCCGCAGCATCGCTTGGTCTTGAGGGTGGAGCCATTGCTCCCAGCGAGCTTGCCGCCGTGGGCGTGACACAGGGTCCGGGCCTGGTGGGCGCCCTCGTGGTGGGCGTTGCCTTTGCCAAAGGCTTTGCCTACGCTGCCGGTAAGCCGCTCGTATGCGTCAACCATCTGGAGGGGCACCTGTTTGCCAACCTGCTGGCGCAACCCGACCTCAAACCGCCGTTTATCTTCACGCTTGTCTCGGGTGGGCACACCATGCTCGTGCACGTGAAGGCGTGGGGCGACTACGAGGTGCTCGGTGAGACGCTCGACGACGCTGTGGGCGAGGCCTTCGACAAGGTAGCCAAGGCGTTGGGTCTGGGCTATCCCGGTGGCCCCATCATTTCCAAGCTGGCCGAGACGGGCAACCCCAAGGCGATCGATTTCCCCCGTGCGCTTAACAGCAGGGGAGACTATCGCTTCTCGCTTTCGGGCCTTAAAACCGCTGTGACGCTCTACATTGAGCAGGAGACCAAGGCCGGGCGCACGATTCACCTGCCCGATCTGGCAGCTTCGTTTGAGGCAGCTGTCTTTGACGTGCAGTACAAGAAGGCCAAAAACGCATTGCACGCTACCGGATGCAAGGAATACTGCATCGGTGGCGGCGTCTCGGCCAACCCGCATCTGCGCGAGATGATGATCAAGAAGCTTGGACGTCAGGGGATTCGCGTAACGGTGCCGCCCTTGTCTGCCTGTACCGATAACGCAGCCATGATCGCGGAGGTC
>USKL01000078.1 GCA_900555225.1 uncultured Collinsella sp. | reverse complement strand
CTCGTCGCCTCTGCCCGTTTTTCCCTGATAAATGTTTGGTCCACGGCGCTCGCCGTCGTGCGGCGCATGCCGACGTGGTGGTCACCAACCATTCCCTGCTGTTCCGCAATGTCGCGGCCGAGGGCAGGATTTTACCTCCGATTCGTCATTGGGTAATCGACGAGGCCCATTCCATCGAGCGCGAGGCGCGCCGCCAGTGGGCGCGCGTGGTGTCGGCGGACGAGTCACGCGTTCTGTTTGAGCGCCTGGGTGGCTCGAGCGCCGGTGCGCTAAGCCAGGTCTCCCGTGATTTGGCAACCTCCGAGGGCTCTACGCTCTATCTGGGCCTTACTGCCAAGGCGACGTCGACGGTTGCGCGCGCGAGCATGGCAATCGCCGACGTGTTCGATGGCGTTCGCGAGCTCGGCCGCCGTGCCCGTGGGGGTTATGACAATGCCAATCTATGGATTGGCCCCGAGCTGCGCGAATCTGACGACTGGCATGATTTCTTACAGTCGGCCTACACTGCCATCGACGCATTGGAACAAGCTGACAAGAGCGTCGACGCGCTGGTGCAAGCCGTCGCCGCCGACAAGCCCGAGGTTGTTGTCGACCTGGGTGATATCTCGCGCCGCCTGCACGAGCTGGCCGAGAACCTCAAACTCATCATTGATGGCACCGATGAACACTACGTGTATTCGCTGCAGGTCAATCGCAGGCTGCGTGCCGGCGGAGAGTCAATGACCGCAGAGCGCATCGACATTGGCGAGGCCTTGGCAACCGAGTGGCTGCCCGAGGTTCACACGGCTATCTTTGCCTCGGCGACCATGACGGTGTCCAAAAGCTTCGAACACTTTAACCACGCGGTCGGCCTCGATCGCATCGGCGCTTCAACATCCTCATCGCTGCACTTGGACTCGAGCTACGACTTCGATTCGAACATGGCTGTAGTCGTTGCGGGCGATATCCCCGATCCGCGCGATCGCGAGAGCTATCTTACGGCGCTCGAGCGCGTGCTGGTCGACGCCCATCTTGCCATGGGCGGATCGGTGCTCACGCTGTTCACCAATCGGCGCGACATGGAAGACCTGTACGCCCGCGTTGAGCCCAAGATGGCCCGTGCGGGTCTGGAGCTCAACTGCCAGCAGCGCAACTCATCTCCTCGTCGCCTGCGCGATCGGTTTATCAACGAGCCGACTTCATCGCTTTTTGCGCTTAAGGCCTTCTGGGAGGGGTTCGACGCCAGCGGCGAGACGCTGCGCTGCGTCATCATTCCCAAGCTGCCGTTCTCGAGTCCCACGGACCCGCTCTCGTGCGAGCGCAACCTGCGCGAAGACCGCGCTTGGGCGCGCTATTCGCTGCCCGAGGCGGTGCTCGAGGTCAAGCAGGCGGCCGGCCGCCTTATCCGCTCGTCGACCGATTGCGGCGTGCTGATTCTGGCCGACCCGCGCCTGGTGACGAAGGGCTACGGAAAGAAGTTCTTAACGTCGCTGCCCACGAGCTCCTACCAGCGCATCGAATCGGCGCAGATCGGGCACTATCTGCAACTGTGGCGCGCACGCCACGAGCGGCGGCGCTAAAGCGGACAGACGAGGGTTTTTGCCATATCGCACAGACGCTTTGACAGGGCGGGGTCATCCAAGATGCGGATGGCTCCGCCCGCTGCGATTATCTGGCTCAGTAGCCAACGCTCGGAGCCGTAATGCACAGTTACCGTTGCCATGTCTGCCCCGTCGCGCTCGATTAGGGTGATGCCGGCCCAGTCCAGATGCTCCGCCATATCGAATGGCATCAAGAGCTTTGCGCTGCGCTGCGTCCGGGCAAGGGAATCGTGGAGGGATGCGACGTCCGGTGTGTGAGGCACGACGGAGTCTTCCGTCAAGGCGAGTCCCTCGATTTTATCCATGCGATAGGTGCGCTGCTCATCGACTGTGATGTCCCAGGCAATCAGGTATGTTTGGTCGCCGTTTGCCGTAATGCGCAAGGGGTCGACCAGACGCTCGCGTGGCCGTGCATCGTCCATCGAGCGATATGAGATGCGGCAGCGAACGCCGTCCTGAATGGCACAGCTCAGCTGCTGCCAGTGCGACCCGTGGTTGACGGTGTCAAAGACGCGCTGGTTATAGCCGAGCTCTTCGGGTAGAAGGGCGTGTCGAATCCGAGCTGCCGTCTGCGGCTCGATCCCCAACGATTCAAGTTCGTGGTTGAGCACAGCGCCCTCGGCTGCACTCAAGCGCAACGGTAGCACACGCCCGGCGTCACCAGTGAGGACCACACGCTCGCCGTGGCATTCGCAGATGATGCGCGCACCAGATTCTCGGTCCGCGAGCGTCGAGACGATCTCGAGAATCTCGTCGAGCGATACTCCCGTGATGTCAAAGCGGCCGCAAATCTCGGTTCGTGTCATGCCGCTCTCGCCGGCGGCGTAGAGGGCCTCCATGATGTCGATGGCGCGCGAGAGTCTCTGCTCGCTGGTGAGTTTACGCACGGGCATACTCGTGCACCGTCCTTTCAATGAGGTGGTTCCACGCCTGCTTGAGCGATTTGGGGGCCATGGGCCTCATGCCGTCCATGGCGTGGGCCATGCAAAATGAGGCGGCGGCTTCAAGGTCGCGCACGTCAACGGTCCAGATCCATCCCGCATCGGTGTGTGTGAGCTCACCTCGCCCGCGCGTGAGGCCGTTGATCATATCGATCTGCGTCTGAGGGGCGAACGAGAACGTGGCTGCAACGGGCGGTCGGTCGGCAAAATCGAATTCAAAGAACAGATAGTCGTTGAGATTGAAGTCCGTAGGGATGGCGTAGGCCTTCGAAGGACGCCAAGCGCGAACGATACGGTCACAGCGGAATGTCCTGATGTCGTCGGTGACATTGTCGAGGCCGCAGAAGTACGCCACGCCCTCGCGCTCGAACATGCCGTAGACGCAGACGGTACGTTCTTTCTGCTCGCCGCGTCCGTTCTGATATAAAAATCGCAGCGCGCATCGCTCGGCAAAGGCGCTCCATACCGCATCGACGGTGGGGGAGCGGCGGATCGGTGCTTCGTCCACCGTCGTCCTACCGGTGAGATAGGCAATCTTGGAGCGAATATCGGCAAGCGGTGCGGCAAAAGTGGATGAGCCGGCCGCTAGTGTCTGGTCGATGGCGTTGAGCAGGATATCGGCGTCGTCTGCGGTAATGAGGCCGCCTGCAGCAAACGTGTGCTCGCGGTCGATTGTCCACGAGCTTTCCTCGGTCTCCTGCGCGCCGGCGGGGCGAACCTCCTTGATTAAGATGCCACGCTCGAGCAGTTTGTCACGATCGCGCCGAAACTTGCGCTTATCCGAGTCGATGTTGCCCGAGCCATATCCCAGGTCAGAATCCAAGACGATCTGCTCGGTCGTCAGCGGTTCGGGGGAGCTATTGAGTACAAAGAAAAGATTGAGGATGCGCTGAGCCGTTTTATCGAAACCGGGCTCCGAATTCCCCTTTTTAATTGTCGCGGTCGCGTCGCTTGCCGTCATAGAGTCCTCGCATGAGAAGGTGGTTTGCTGCCATGATTTTAGTCCGATATGGAGATTAGGCTATATCCTTGTCCGCTCAGGGCGTTAAGATGGCCCGAATTCGGTCGTTTGCGCTCGCTCGGGGTATACTTTCGACTATATACGGTTCTAATGTGCATGCATTGGGCCTATTTGTCGGATTATGGATGTGGAGCGCACATGGCGAACACCCAGAACTATATTAACCACCTGCTGCAGAACACCGGCATTACGCCGGCATGCAGCGAAGAAGAGCGCTTGGCTGCCGAGGATATCGCTCAGATCTTCCGCAACCACGGCTTTGATCCCGAGGTTCAGGAGTTCAATGCCCCGGCGCCCAGTAGGTTGGCATTTGCCGTCACCGGTATTCTTGCGTTTGCCGGCGCCCTGCTGATGGGCATCGGCGGCGGTATCGGCTTGGTCGGCACCTTGCTGGCCGTTGTCGGCGCCGTTCTTTACGTGCTCGAGCGCACGGGCCACCCTGTAGTCTCGCGCCTGGGCAAGACGGGCGTGAGCCAAAATGTCATCGCCTACCACAAGGCCTCGGGCCCGCTCGCGTCTCCGCGCAACCGCCCGGTGGTCGTTGTCGCACACTACGACTCTCCCCGTGCTGAGCTGCTCGCCCGCGAGCCCTATGCTTCGTATCGTGCGCTCATCGCCAAGCTGTTGCCCGTTGCCACGGTTGCCCCTGCTGCCGTTGCCATCCTGCGTATCCTGCCGCTCCCCGGCGCGCTCAAGGTTCTGCTGTGGATTGTCGCGATCCTCGCTTCCCTCGTTGCACTTGTCAACGCGGCAAACATCATCTCTAACCGCCACATTCTTCCCTATACGTCCGGTGCGGTGTGCAACAAGTCTTCTGTCGCCGCTATGCTCGGCGTTATGGACAACGTTGCTCCCTTCCAGGGCGAAAACGAGTTTCCCGACGATGTTCCGTTCGATACCTATTTTGGGGAGCAGAAACGTCGTGCCGAGGAAATGGCGCGCGCAGCGGCGGAGTATGCCGCGGCCCAGCAGCAAAACGACTACGGCAACACCATCGAGTATGAAGAGCCTGCCTACGCCGAGGACGAGTTCGGTCAGCCGATTGCTCCCGACGCTCAAACCGAGCCCGAACAGGATGAGGCTTTTGACGAGCAGATCGAGGGCTTTGAGGGTGCGTCTGCCGACGAGACGCTGATTGGCGCCATCGTGCCCGAGGATCAGAATCAGGCTGTCCAGGCCGAAGAGTTCAATGACGAGGTTCCCGCTGCTGAGCCGGCGGAGGAGCCTGCCGCGGCCGAGCCCGAGCCCAAGCTCTATCGCAACGCCGCCGGCAACATCCGCTTTGGTTCGGATGCCATCCGTGCGCTCGGAATGCTTCCCGAGTCCTGCGCGCTCGATTACGAGGAGGGCGAGGAGCCGACGTTTGAGCCCGAGCCTGCGCCCGTTGTCACTGCGGATGATGAGTCTGCCGCGGTTACCGCTGCCGAGTCCGAGGCGGTGTCTGCGATCGATCCCGCGGCAGGACTGGACATTTTGGCTCCCGCCGCGCCGGCGCAAGACGTTGCGGACGAGTCTGACGACGATTACGTTGAACAGCCGAGGCGCGTGTCTTACGAGAGCGATACTGATTTCTCGGCCGAGATTCCCGCGGCAACGCCCCATGCCGATATTGCATCCGCGTTCTCTTCGATTGGCGCCAGCGCTTCCAGCTTCTTTAAGGGTGCGCTTGCAAAGGGCAGGAAATTTGTCGACGATTTCGAGGAGAAGCGCGCTGCCGCACGCGAGGCTGCCGAGCAGGAGGCTATCGCTCAGCAGCAGGCAGCCGAGGCGGCACGTGAGCGCGCGGCGCAAGAGTTCGAGCAGAACGAGGCTGTGCAGTCCGTGCCCGTCGACGCCGCCGAAGCTACAACGTCTTTCGAGGCCCAGCAGCACGTCGATAGCACCATGTCGTTTGATGCCGCGCAGTTCGATTCCACGATAACGTTTGAAAAGCAAGGCACCGCGATTGCCGAGCCCCTTCCTGCTTCCGATGAGCAGGACGACGTGGCAGACGATGACGAGCCCATTGATGCTGCCGAAATTCAGGATGCTGCTGAGGACGAGCCCGTCGAGGCCAACTCTGACGAAGAGCAGTACGCGGCAGCCGAGCAAGATGATTCGACTGAGGTCGAGCAGGAGGAAGTGTCTGCGGTTTCCGAGACTCCCGAGACGGATGAGTCGAGGCCTTACTCCACGCAGATTTTCACCATGCCGACCCCGAGTGGTTCCGGTGCCACGGTTGCCAATGTTGCTCCCACCCAGGACGAAACGGTCGATTCCCTTATGGCCCAGATTTCCTCCCAGGCATCGCCGCGTCCGCAGATGAATGTTCCCGATCCGGCGTCGGCACCGTCGCCTGCGCTCTCCTCGTCTCCGCTGGCTTCGGTCCCCGATCCGTCGCTTCCGTCTATGAAGCAGGCAAACGTTGCGTCTCGCACGTCGCTGTTCGACCTTCCCGATCCCTCTGCCCAGGTCAACGACCCCTTTGCTACTGCCCAGGGTCCCGAACCCACATCGGCACCCGTTGCGCCTCCTATGCCCGTTGCGTCGGGCGCGCAGCCGATCGAGACCATTTCAGCTCCCACCCCGGCGGCACCCAAGTCTCGTAAGCGCGGCCTGGGTGGCCTGTTCGGTCGTAAAAAGAAAAACGAGCAGGACAGCATGAGTGACTGGCTGGGCGTCGAAGACGATTACGATGCCAAGAAGTCCGGTCGCGGTATCGGTTCGTGGGATAATTTCGAGGACGATAACGATGGCTGGAAGGGCGGCGCTACGTCTTCCGACGGCGCTTCTTCCGAAGATATGCTCTCGGCTGTCGCCTCTATGGGCGATGATGAGCTGCTCGGTCACGATATCTGGTTTGTGGCAACGGGCGCCTCGGATTGTGATGGCGCCGGCATGAAGGCCTTCTTGGCTTCGCATCGCGATAAGCTCCGCGGCGTATTCTTTATCAATCTTGAATCCGTCGGCGCCGGTAGGCTTTCGGTTGTGACGGTCGAGGGCGAACAACAGCTGCTCAAGGGCGATCGCCGTATCATGAACCTGGTCAGCAAGGTCTGCAAGTCGTTCCATGTCGATTGTGGCGCGCTCGAGATGCCCTATGCCAAGACCGATGCCTATGCCGCGCTCGAGGCGAGCCGCCGAGCCCTCACCATCGCCGGTGTGGACGGCACGCGTCTGGCTTGCGCTCGTACCGAGGACGACCTGCCCCACAATGTCAACCCGACGAACATTGCCACGGTATCCGAGGTCGTGACCGAGGTTATCCGCCGTTCGTAGACGGAGCTCTAAGGAGTCAACGTGTTTTCGTATATTAAGCGCCATTGGCCTGTCTACGTGATTTTGACCTTGATTGCCATTGCGTTAGGATTTGGGGCCGCCTACATCGTGGGTGCAAAGGGCTCGACCCCCGCCTCCGCAATCAGCGAAGAGGTGGAGCAAGAACAGAGCACGGGTGCCGATGGGATTCCTGAGTCCGAGCAGGCAATCGTTGATGGTGGATCTTCGTCTGCAGAGTAGATACGGCGATTTACATGATTGAAAGCGGGCG
>USKL01000077.1 GCA_900555225.1 uncultured Collinsella sp. | reverse complement strand
GCGACCTTGCAGCCGGTGCGGTAGCCCGGGTCGAGCGCGAGCACGCGGGCGCCGCGCACGGGGCGTGCCGAGAGCAAGCCTTCGAGATTCTTGGCAAAGACGTTGATGGCCTCGGTCTGGGCGCGGACGGTGAGCTTGGCACGGGCCTCGCGCTCCAGCGAGGGGGCCATGAGGCGCTTGTAGCCGTCGGCGATAGCGGCGTCAAAGACGGGCGCGAACACGCCTTGGCGGCGGGGCCAACGGCTGCCGAGGCGCGCCGTGGCGACAGCACCGTCGACGTTCACGTGCACGCGGAGTTTGCCCTCGCGCTCACCGCGGTCGATAGCCAGCACGCGGTGGTTGGGTATACGGCGCAGCGGCTCGTCAAAGTTGTAGTAGGGCTCGTAGGGAGTCTTTTCGGCGGGGTTGGTGGCCTCGACGACGATGTCGGCGGTGTTTTGCGTAAAGGCGCGCAGGTCGGCGACGTTCTCGGGATCTTCGGCTACCGTCTCGGCCACGATGTCGGCGGCGCCGGCGAGCGCCTTCTCGGGCGTGTCGAAGCCGGCCTCCTCGTTGACGTATGCCGCGGCGGCGTCGAGTGCGCTGCCCTTGGCCGAGGCCTGCATGATGATCATGTTGGCGAGCGGCTCCAGGCCGGCCTCGCGGGCCTTTTGCGCGCGGGTCATGCGCTTTTTGCGGTAGGGCTTGTAGAGGTCCTCGACACGCTGGAGCTGCGTGGCCTCGCGAATCTGCTGTTCGAGTTCGGGCGTGAGCTTGCCCTGGGCGTCGATGAGCAGAATGACGTCCTCTTTGCGCTGCTCAAGATTGCGCAGGTAGGACAGGCGCTCGTCGAGCGCGCGCAGGGCGACGTCGTCCATGCCGCCCGTTGCTTCCTTGCGGTAGCGCGAGATAAAGGGGATGGTGTTGCCCTCGTCGATGAGCTTGACGGCAGCCTCGACGTTGGCGGCCTTAAGGTTGAGCTCGCGGGCGAGCTGGGCGATAAGATCCATGGGACTCCTTGCGTTTAAGGTGCGTTTGCAGCACAGGGCTACCAAGGATACCACCCGTCCCAAAAGACTGTTTTGGGGTTGCGCCACGAAAGGGGCCTATCTACTACGTTTGAACCGTATGGGTCGACCATCCCCCGGTTTTCCGAAAATCGGCAAGCCGTCTACCTGCGGTTTTAATTTCGCGAAATTCGGCATGGTTGAGGGCGATCGGTTAAACGTAGTAGATAGGCCCATTTGGTGGCGAACGAATCAAGCCGAGGTGCAAAATAGCCCCCGCCCCAGAAAAATCGTCGTTAAGGTAGCAAAAAGCCCCGCGGGCAGGAGGCTGCTCGCGGGGCAAAGAAGAGGGGCATATTTGTGGCGGACCGAGGGGTTCGGCATGGGGTTTCTGCCGCGGCCGCTCTTAAGGCATTACAGCTCGACGAGCTGGCCGGTCTCGGCGGCCTCCTTGATGGCGTTAAGCAGCGTGAGCGTCTTAACGTTGTCGGCGGGGGTCACGACGGGCTCGACCTCGCGGCGAACGACCTTCACAAAGTGCTTGAGCTGCATCTTGTGCGGCAGCGCCGGGTCGACGGCCGGAATCTCCATCTGCAGCGGCTTGTGCCAGTTGGAGGCTCCGTCGTAGGAGAACTGGTGCAGGCGGGGCAGCGAAAGGGCACCCAAGGTTCCGCCAATAAAGTAGGCGTCGGCGTCGAAGGGGCGGTACTGCGGATCCTCGCGAGCGGTGGCCTCCCAGTTCCAGGGGCTGGCGGTGGCGTCGGAGATGGTCATGCTCGCAAGCGCGCCATCGGCAAAACGGACGTTGACCACGGCGGAGTCCTCGGTCTCAAAACCGCGGGCGGCGCTGGACTGCATGCCCTGGACGGCAACGGGCTCGCCCAGCAGGTAGCGGAGCAGGTCGACGTCGTGCACCAGGTTGACCAGGATCGGGCCGGCACCCTTCTTGCGGCGCCACTCGACATCGAAGTACTCGTCATTCTTATAGATCATGTAGTGGAAGCTCGACACGGTGAGCTTGCCCAGCTCGCCGGACTCGATGATCTCCTTGGCCTTGTTGACGAAGGGATTGTGGCGACGGTGCTGACCCACGAGTACGGGCACGCCGGCGGTCTCGGCCTCGGCGGCAAAGGCCTGGGCATCCTCGAGGTCGTTGGAGATCGGCTTTTCGACCAGCGGCACGATGTTGCGCTTCACGGCCTCGCGGGCAACGCCCAGGTGCAGGTCGTTGGGGGTGGCGATGATGACGGCCTCGGGCTTGACCTCGTCCATCATCTGGGCGGGATCGGTAAAGAACGGCACGCCGGCGGCCTCGGCCGTGGCGCGGGCGCCCTCAAAGGCGTCGGCGATGGCGACGAGCTCGGCCTCGGGCTCCTCGGTGACAAAGCGGATGTGGTTGCGGCCCATGGCGCCGGCGCCGATAACGGCAATGCGGACGGGGTTGAGCTCAGACATTTCGACTCCTTAATACTGGTGGCCGGTGGAATGCGACAAAGGGGCTGCCCCTTTGTCGCATCGGTAAAACTAGGCGGACTTCTTCTTGCTGTCGGAGACCATCATGTAGACGGTGAGCACGACGGCGATGGCGGCGATCACAATGGCGCCGTAGAAGGACTGCTGGTAGGCGGCGCTGCCGGCCTCGGCGTGATACAGCACAGCGGTGATGGGCTGGCTGATCCAGGTGGAAGCGGCGTAGCCCAAAAACATGATGCCGTAGTTGACGCCGATGTTGCTGGTGCCGAAGGCGCCACCGGTGAGCGGCGGGTAGATGACGAGCAGGGCGCCAAAGCTAAAGCCAAGCAGGGCGAGTGCGACAAAGAACATGCTCTGTGTAAAGCTCATCGACATGATGACGAGCGCGACGATGGTGACGACAAGGCTGATGAGCAGCGACTTGTAGGCCCCGAGCTTGTCGATGATTTGACCAAAGGACAGACGGCCGACCAGGTTGGCGCAGGTGTTGACGGAGACCACCACACCGCCGAGGGCGACGGCCGCGGCGCTCGTGGGGTCGGCGAAGAGCTGGACGGCGGCGATGGAGGCAACCTTGCCCACGAGCAGGGTGCCCGCGGTGGCGGCAAAGGCGAAGGTGACGATGAGGACCCAGAAGCGCGGGGTCTTGACCATCTCGCCCGGGGTGAGGTCGCCGAAGGTGCCGGCGTGCGCGCCGCCCTTGGGGGCCTCGAAGCCCTCGGGCAGCCAACCGGCCTCGGGAGCCTTCAGGAACAGGGCGGAGGCGGCGATCGTCACAAAGAAGATGACGCCGAGTGCCTTAAGGGCGCCAAAGATGCCCAGGCTCGGGATGAGCAGCGAGGCGAGCACTGGGGACAGCACGGCGGGGCCGGCGGTCGAAGCGGCCAGGGTGATGCCAGAGGCGAGACCCTTCTTGTCGATGAACCACTTTTGGCCGGTGGTGAGCGCCGGGTTGTAGCCCAGGCCGTTGCCGATGGCGGCGACGAGCGAGAACCACAGGTAGAACTGCCACGGCTCGGTGACGGTGCCGGACATGAACCAGCCCAGGCCGTAGCACACGGCGGCGGCGATCACGACGTTGCGCGGGCCGATCTTATCGGAGATGCGGCCGGCGAAGATGCCCGTCACAGCCATGATGGTCTGAAAGACCGGGAAAGCCCAGGTAAGGGCGCTGGACCACTCGGGGTAGACGGCGAGCAGGTTCTTGCTTACGACGGAATACAGCGCGATGGAGCTGATGAAGAACATGGTGACGCACGCGGCGGAAAGCACGACAGCGCGACCCTTGTTGGAGTTGGTGGAAGCCATTGGACTCTTTCTAATCGATACGGGGGAGGAGCGGGCGTGTCCGCGGGGCCTCCCTGTCAGGTTGGTTTACTGGTCAGTCGGCTTTGCGACGCCGGACTCATCGGACCAGAGCTCGACACCCTTGTTCTTGAGGTAGTTGTCGGCAAAGGCTCGGCGGCCGCCGGGCTTGGCGGTGAGGTCGCCCATCATATTGGAGAAACCACCATCGACCTTGATGGCGTCGCCGGTGGTAAAGTCCGAGCGCTTGGACGCCAGGAACATGACGGCGTTGGCGATATCGCTGACCTCGCCGATGCGACGCGTGGCGATGAGGCGGCTGCGGCTCTTCTCGACCTCGGGGTCGGCGTAAAAGCTTGCCGACATGGGGGTCTTAACGAAGCAGGGCTCGACGCAGTTGGAGCGCACGCCGTAGGGGCCCCACTCGGCAGCCAGCATCTTGGACATCATGTTGACGCCGGCCTTGGTGGAGCTGTACACGCCCGAGAACGTCTCGGGGGAGTGGCTGGCAACGGTCGAGATGTGCACCAGGCGGCCCTGGCCGGCCTTGATCATCTCGCGACCAAAGCGCTGCGAGGTGATGAAGTAGCCGGTGAGGTTGACGTTGAGCACCTGCTCCCAGTCGCTCAGCGGCAGGTCCTCCATGGCGGCGAAGCGCAGGATGCCGGCGGTGTTGACGAGAACGTCGACGCGGCCGAAGTCGGCGATGGTGGCATCGACGGCGGCCTGAACCTCGGCCTCGTCGGTGGCATTCATCTTGTAGCCCTCGGCGTGGATACCAAACTCGGCGGCGAGGTCGGCGGCTGCAGCCTTGACCTTTTCCTCGTCCAGATCGAGCAGGACGACGTTGGCGCCGTTGCGGGCGAACTCGCGGCAAATCTCGACGCCCATACCGCCGAGTGCGCCGGTAACGGCGCAGACATCGCCCTCGAGCTTAAGCCAGTTGCTCATAGGAACTTCCCTTCTTGTGCCTCCCCGTGGGCCGCTCCCATTAAGCGACCCACGTGGTTTTCGCTGGTTATCGTATGCTTTGCATTTGCGCAGGTGAATTGCATATTTGTTAGAATGGCGTTAACCGTAGGTTTACACCGTGCGATGCAGTTTTTCTCAATTGAGCGCGTGACCTGCGAAAACAACCCCCTGTGGCATCATGTGGCCACAGACGCGAAAACGGGAGATTGACGTGTACGATCGACGACTTGAGGCCATATCGGCCGCCGCGGAGCTGGGAAGCTTCTCGCGTGCGGCGGCAAAATTGCGCGTGTCGACCCCGGCACTCGTCAAGCAGGTGTCGGGCTTCGAGGCCGAGTTCGGCATCACGCTGTTCGAGCGCTCGCACTCGGGTGTCAAGGTGACGCCGGCCGGCGCCCTGCTGGTGGACGACGCGCGCTCGATCATGCGGCAGTCCGAGGACGCGCTGCGCCGTGCCAGACGCGCGGCGGGCGATGGCGGTGCCGTGCGTCTGGGCGTGTCGATGATGTGCCCGGGGCGCCAAACGCTGTCGATGTGGTCGGACATTCACGATCTGGAACCGTCGCTGCGATTTGAGATCGTACCGGTAAGCGACCTCTATGACGAGCGCGAGACCGTCATGCGCAGCCTTGGTCGCGAGGTGGATGTAGTGCAGTCGAGTTTTTCGACCCCACGCTGGGGTGATGCCTGCCAAAAGCTCCGCATTGTCAACGTGCCGTTTTATATCGACCTGCCGCGTACGAGCCCGCTGGCGCGCAAGACGCGCATCACGGTTGCCGACTTAGAGGGCATGCGCCTGCGCGTGCTCCGCCACGGCAACGACGCTATGGACAGCCTGCGTATCGATCTGTTGGCAGACGGCGGCGTGGACGTGATCGATGTGGACAGCTTTGACTTTGCGCTCTTTAACGAGGCGGAAGAAAAGGGCGACGCGGTGCTCACCTGCGGAGCGTGGTCGGGGGTGCACCCAGCCTTTGTGGGCGTGCCGTTCCTGTGCGGCCGCGAGGTGCCGGTCTTTCTGCACTACCCGCTCGAGCCCACCCTCCAAGTCCAAAAATTCGTCAACGCCATGGCACAACTTCTCAAATAGCTATCGTGTCGATGATTCTTTAATCCCCGTCCTAGAAAAATCATCTGGTAGAGTTGACCTCACGTGAATTTCAGTACACTGCGTACTACCTGTGCTTTTGTCATTTTGGGAGTGAACTTGTGAATACTTCTGTCGCCAAGAAAGCCAGCCAGGCGGTGCGCCTGCTCATGATGGTGCTCACGGCAGTTCTCATCTTCTTCTTCATTAATGTTATGCTGCTCGTCTCCGATATCCAGGGCACGGCGCGCGTGGTCAACTACGCCGGTCTGGTGCGCGGCACCACGCAGCGAATCGTTAAGCTCGAGGACGCGGGCCAGCCTCAAGACGACCTGCTCAAGGCCGTGGATTCATACATCAACGGTTTGCGTTACGGAAGTGACGACCTCAACCTCGTCCGTCTCGACGACGACGAGTATCAGGCAAAGATGACCGAGCTTGCAAATTATTTTGATGAGCTTTGCGCCGAGATTGCCCGTGTGCGCGAAGTCGGCTACGAGAACACCGATATCATCGCGATGAGCGAGGAGTTCTTTGGTATTTGTGACGATGCCACACGACTCGCAGAGGACTACTCTCAGGAGAAGGCGTCGGCGCTCAACTATCTCGAGGGCTTGGTGATCATCGACATCGTGGGTTTAGTGGCGACCTTTGCGGTCGAACTTGTTCGCGCGGTGCGCACTGCCGCGCTCAACCGCGAGCTGCAGAGCAAAGTCTATCTCGACGAAGCCACGGGACTGCCCAACAAGAACAAGTGCGAGGAGATCTTGGGGCAGGAGCGGCCTGTCTCCGCGGAGGCGCCCGTTGCGGTGTGCGTCTTCGACCTTAACAATCTGCATACGGTCAATAACAACTTTGGCCACGAGAAGGGCGACGAATACATCCGTTCTTTTGCCCAGCAGCTGGGGTGCGTGGCGTCCGAGACCTGCTTTGTGGGCCGCGACGGTGGCGATGAGTTTATCGCGGTGCTGCGGGATGCCGATCGAGCTGCCGTGGAGTCCTGTCTCGCTCGGGTTCGTGCGAACGTGAACGAGTATTCCGAGGCTCACCCCGACATGCCTATCAGCTATGCGGTGGGCTACGCGCTTTCCAGTGATTTTGATGAACCGCCTACGATGCGCGAGCTCTTTTCCCAGGCCGACAAAAACATGTACATCGACAAGAACCGCGTAAAGGCAGCCGAGGCAGCCGGGCTGCAACGCGAGGAACGGTATGGAGTGGGTATGATGAATTGGACACCTAGTTAAGAGCGAGAGGTGTTCAAGATG
>USKL01000076.1 GCA_900555225.1 uncultured Collinsella sp. | reverse complement strand
AGGCGCCGGCCTCGTCGCCTACAGCGCCCGCCGCACGGCGCTCGAAACCGACACCGCCAATGAGGCCAATTCGGATAGGCCTCGCTAGCTCTCAGTTACCTTTGCGAGAGACGCCGACTCGGCTCATCGAACATCAAAATGGGCTGGTTCTGGATACCCAGAGCCAGCCCATTACGCATTAGATGTCGTCAGAGGAGTCGAGTTCTGCCTCGAGCTTGAAAAACGTTGCGCACAGGCCAGCAAACGTGGCCGCGAAAATCGTCGCACCGCAGAACACGCCCGTGGCCAGGTTCGCCAACCAAAAGACGCTTTCGAGCGGTACGACCTGCGCCTCAGCGATACAGCGCATTGCGGCAATAACAAGCGCGAACGCGGTGCCGCTAAGACCGCTGAGAAGCAGGAAATATCCAACAGGAAGATGCTCGGTTTGCCCAAAACGATTGGTATCGACATAGCCCTTCCGCGTTTGCAGTCCTGCGCAAATCAACATCACGAGAACGAGCCACAAATACATGGCCGCCTCGAACGGCGTTGCAAAGCCATGCGGCATTTCACTGGCGTCGCTGTGAACCCACGCAACCTGTCGAGCTATAAACTGGTAGAAAAAGATCATCAACATGCCAAACGAAAGCAGCACGAAACCAATCTTGTAGATCTTCGCGTTCTCAGCCTCCAGGCGCTCATCCTTTGGGCCGGCATATTCACGCCACTTTTGCACGAGTTTTAAATCTTCAAATTTCATAGCGAACTCCTAAAGAGCGTCAGGGTCGACGTCGCTCTCGTCTTCCCAAAACAGATCGTTCAACGTAACGCGTAGCGCTTTGCAGATCGCCACACATAAATTGAGCGTGGGGTTATAGCCGCCCGCCTCGATCAGGCCGATGGTCTGGCGCGTAACGCCCACGGCCTCGGCCAAGTCAGCTTGCGAAAGGCCAACCGCCGCGCGCGCCGCCTTCATGCGTAGGTTCTTTTTGCCCGGCATGGAGTTCCTTTCGTGGTAATGGACAGATATCCGTTGCAACATGGCAGAAATATATTGCATCTATCAGAAGATGTCAACTATATCTGTCATTATGGAAACCATGTTCGTCATCGCCATGCGGACATTACAACTTCGGTTCACTATTCAAACTTACTCGGACAGAACCGACTCGGTTTTGTCCGAGTAAACTCGAGCATAAACTGATTCATGCGATACAATTAACTCGGACAAAACCGAGTCGGAAGGAACCGAGTAAGTGGAATTCATTGGCAGGGAGCGTGAACTCGCCCGTATTAAGAAAACGCTCAAAGCACCTGAGCAGCGCAATGTTCTCATTTACGGCAGGCGTCGCGTCGGAAAAAGTGAGCTCATCAAGCAGGCGCTAACCGATTTGTCGGACGTCGCAACGGTCTATTACGAGTGCCGCCAAACCTCCGAGGCAGACAACCTCGAGAGTCTGTCCGCCCTTGTTGCTGAAACGCTGAGCTTTCCTCCGCTCGCCTTCACAGGCATCCGCGAGCTCATCGAATTTCTGTTTGCCCAAGCCAAAGACAAGAACATTACCCTCGTTCTCGACGAATACCCCTACTTGAGAGATGCGGTTAAGGGCTTAGACAGCATTCTTCAGACCTCAATCGACGCTCACAGGGAAGACTCACGTTTAAACATTGTCCTGTGCGGCTCCTACGTTGAGATTATGAAATCCCTCATCGAGCATGAAAGCCCCCTCTACGGGCGAATTGATCTCGCGCTTGAGCTTAAGCCCATGGATTACTTTGACGCTGCGAAGTTCTATCCCGCGTTCTCGCCCGAGGACAAGGTGCGGCTCTATAGCGTTTTTGGCGGCATCCCCTTTTACAATCGCCTCATCGATCAATCCCAAAGCGTACGCGACAACATCATCGAGCTCGTCACGGAACCTGGCGCCCGCTTAGAAAGCGAGGTGCCGTCCTATCTCAACGCCGAGATCTCGAAGATGACCAACGCCAACGAAGTTTTCGGGGCTCTCGCACAAGGTTACTCCCGTTGGGGGGACGTGCTGGCACAGTCGTACGTCTCGAGCGGTCCGGCCATGGCAGACGTGCTCGACAAGCTCATGTCACTCGAAATCGTCCAAAAGCGTGCACCCATCAACGACCCTACGAACAAGCGTAAGTCCGGCTACTTTGTAGTGGATCCGCTTTCGCTCTTTTACTATCGCTATGTTTTCCGCAATGCCTCGGCGCGTCAGCTGCTCGACCCGGAAGTCTTCTATGATCGTCACGTCTCCCAAGACTTCGAGGAAAACTACGTTCCTCATATGTTCGAGGAGATCTGCCGTCAATACCTCGTGCGGCAGAACAGGACCGGCAAGATCGAACCGGCTTTCGACGCCATAGGCAAGTACTGGTACGACGATCCCGCAAACAAGACGAGCGGCGAGTTCGATGTGGTAACGCAAGACCCCGAGGGTTACGCATTCTACGAAGCAAAGTTCCGCAAATCCCCCGTCACGCAAAAAATGGTCGACGAGGAAATCATCCAAGTCGAGGCAACGGGGCTCAAGTGCCATCGCTATGGATTCTTCTCCCGTTCGGGCTTCGAAGCTGGCGAAAGCGATCGAACCGTCTTCATCGACCTACCGCAGATGTTTGGATAGGACAGGCCCCTCCCGCATTCCAAGCATTCATTATCTAATCGAACGATTGTTCGATGGATTTCGTGTTGGGTGGAATCGCCCACGGGCTGGGCTATGCTACCTTGACTATCTATACGACTTAAATACACAAGAGGAAGTACCAAGAGAGCGAGTATGGCAAAAAACACCGCAAACTATGGTAACGACAGTATCCGCCAGCTCAAGGACGAGGAACGCGTACGCCTGCGCCCCGCCGTCATCTTTGGCTCGGACGGGCTCGACGGTTGCGCGCATGCCGCCTTCGAGATCCTGTCCAACGCCGTTGACGAGGCGCGCCAGGGCTACGGCAAGCTCATCACCCTTACAGCCTTTCGCGATGGCTCTATCCAGGTAGAGGACAATGGCCGTGGCTGCCCGCTCGACTGGAACCCTTCCGAGAAGCGCTTTAACTGGGAGCTCGTCTTCTGCGAGCTCTACGCCGGTGGCAAGTATAACAACAACCAGGGCGGCGACTACGACTTCTCGCTCGGCACCAACGGCCTGGGCTCCTGCGCGACCCAGTACGCCTCCGAGTACATGGACGTCACGGTTTGGCGCGATGGCAACAAGTACTCCCTGCACTTTAAGAAGGGCAAGGTCGTCGGTGCCAAAAAGAAGGCACTCGAGATTGAGCCCAGCGACGAGAACCGCACCGGCACCACCATCAAGTGGCGCCCCGATCTTGAGGTCTTTACCTCGATTAGCATTCCCCACGATTGGTATCGCGAAACCATGCGCCGTCAGGCCGTGGTCAACGCTAACGTGACCTTCCGCCTGCGTATCGAGGGCGACGATGGCGAGTTTTCCGAAGAGGATTTTTGCTATCCCAAGGGCATCGAGGACTACGTGCTCGAGAAGGTCGGTACCGACTACCTTACCGAGCCCTTCTTTATCGAGGCCGACCGTCGCGGTCGCGACCGCGAGGACCTGCCCGACTACAACGTAAAAATCACCGCGTGCATGTGCTTCTCGCGCACTTTCATGATGCAGGAGTACTACCACAACTCATCGTGGCTCGAGAACGGCGGCTCACCCGAGAAGGCGGCCCGTAGCGCTCTGACCAGCGCCATCGATGCTTACATTAAGCAACAGGGCAAGTACAACAAAAACGAGAGCGGCATCAAATGGCAGGACGTCCAGGACTGTCTGGTGCTGGTGACCAACTGCTTCTCCACCCAGACGTCCTACGAAAACCAGACTAAGAAGGCCATCAATAACCGCTTTATCCAGCAGGCCATGACGGCATTCTTTAAGGAACGCCTCTCGACCTACTTGATCGAGAACAAAGACGCCGCCAACAAGATCATGGAGCAGGTGCTCATCAACAAGCGCTCGCGCGAGAATGCCGAGAAGACGCGCCAGAGCATCAAGACCAACCTGCAGCAGAAGACCGACATGGCCAACCGCGTGCAGAAGTTCATCGACTGCCGCTCCAAGGACAAGAGCCGCCGCGAAATCTACATCGTAGAGGGCGACTCGGCAGCAGGTGCCATTCGCACCTCGCGCGATGCCGAGTTCCAGGGCGTTATGCCCGTCCGCGGCAAGATCCTCAACTGCCTGAAGGAGGACTACCCGCGCATCTTTAAGTCCGACATCATCATGGACCTCATGCGCGTGCTGGGCTGCGGCGTGGAGATCAAAGACAAGCGCATCAAGAACCTCGGCGCCTTTGACCTGGACAACCTCAACTGGAACAAGGTCATCATCTGTACGGACGCCGATGTCGACGGTTATCACATCCGCACGCTCGTGCTCACCATGCTCTACCGCCTGGTGCCCACGCTTATCGACGAAGGCTACGTGTATATCGCCGAGTCGCCGCTCTACGAGATCAACTGCAAAGAGAAGACCTACTTTGCCTACACCGAGCTCGAGAAGAACGGCATCCTCAAGGAGATTGGTGACCAAAAGTGCTCCATCAACCGCTCCAAGGGTCTTGGTGAGAACGATCCGGACATGATGTGGCTCACCACCATGAACCCCGAGACGCGTCGCCTGATCAAGGTGGAGCCCGAGGACG
Organism: uncultured Collinsella sp.; assembly: GCA_900555225.1. Lineage (GTDB taxonomy): Bacteria > Actinomycetota > Coriobacteriia > Coriobacteriales > Coriobacteriaceae > Collinsella. The sequence goes on along the minus strand of USKL01000076.1, from coordinate 2,456 downwards.
TCACCAAGATGGAGACCATGTTCAACCTGTTGCTGGGCAACGACGAGGCGGGCCGCAAGCGCCATATCTCCGAGCATGGCAAGGAATACCTGGACCAGCTGGACCTGCAATAGCAGCAAATCGATAACGACGGCCCATAAGAAGTTCAAGAGGAAATCGTGGCAAAGAAGAAGACGAAGAACCAGCCAAAGAAAAAGCAGGTCAACGCCGAGAACGTCATCGGCCTGCACTCCGAGGTCACCGACCAGCCGATCACGCAGACGCTCGAGGTCAACTACATGCCCTACGCCATGAGCGTCAACGTCTCGCGTGCATTCCCCGAGATCGACGGCTTTAAGCCCTCGCACCGCAAGCTGCTCTACACCATGTACAAGATGGGTCTGCTCAAGGGCGAGCGCCAGAAGAGCGCTAACATCGTGGGCCAGACCATGAAGCTCAACCCGCACGGCGACGCCGCGATCTACGAGACGATGGTGCGCCTGGCGACGGGCAACGAAGCGCTGCTTGCCCCCTTCGTGGAGTCGAAGGGCAACTTTGGCAAGTACTATTCGGGCGACCTGAGCTACGCCGCCTCGCGTTATACCGAGGCCAAGCTCTCCCCCATCAGTGCCGAGATCTTCAAGGACATCGACAAGGACCCGGTCGACTTCGTCGACAGCTACGACGGCGCCATGAAGGAGCCGCGCCTGCTGCCCACCACGTTCCCCAACATCCTCGTCTCGGCCAATAAGGGCATCGGCGTCGCCATGGCGTCCGATATCTGCGGCTTCAACCTCAACGAGGTCTGTACCGCAACGATGCACTACCTCAAGGATCCCGATTGCGACCTGCTCGAGTACATGCCCATGCCCGACTTCTCGACCGGCGGCGAGATCATCTACCGCCGCGAGGAGATGGAAAAGATTATCGAGACCGGCCTTGGCAGCTTCCAAATCCGCTCCCGCTGGCGCTGGATTCCCGAAGAGCGCATCATCGAGGTCTACGAGATTCCCTACACCACCAAGACCGATGTCATCATCGAGCGCATCGTCAAGCTCTCCAAGGAGGGCAAGGTCAAGGAGATCGCCGACATCCGCGATGAAACCGACCTCTCGGGCCTGCGCATCGCCATCGATCTTAAGCGCGGTGTCGACCCCGACAAGCTCATGGCCAAGCTCTATCGCTCGACCACGCTGCAGGATTCGTTCTCGTGCAACTTCAACGTGCTCGTCGATGGTTACCCTCGCGTTATGGGTGTGCGTCAGATCCTGCACGAGTGGGTCAAGTGGCGTATTGAGTCCACGCGTCGCCGCATTAACTTTGACCTGGGCAAAAAGTCCGAGCGTCTGCACCTGCTGCACGGCCTTGAGGCAATTCTGCTCGACATCGACAAGGCCATCGCCATCATCCGCGGCACCAAGCTCGAAGCCGAGGTCGTGCCCAACCTTATGAAGGGTTTCGACATCGACGAGACCCAGGCCGAGTTTGTTGCCGAGCTTAAGCTCCGCAACATCAACGAGGAGTACATCCTCAACCGCACCAAGGACATTGCCAAGCTTGAGAGCGAGATTGCCGAGCTTGAGGAGATCCTCTCCAGCGAGGAGAACATCAAGAAGGTCATCAGCGACGAGCTGGCTGCGGTCAACAAGAAATATGTGATGCCGCGTCGCACGGGCAGGATCGAGCCCCACGAGGTCATCGAGGTAAGCCTGGAGCCCGAAGTCGAGGAGTACCCGGTCACCATCATGCTCTCGCGCGATGGCTACCTTAAGAAGATGACGGACCGCGTGCTTAAGAAGGCCACCACGCTCAAGTACAAGGACGGCGACAAGCCCTTTATCGAGTTCCCGTCCTCCAACACCCACGAGCTGCTCGTATTTACCAATAAGAGCCAGGTGTACAAGTGCAAGGTTGCGGCGTTTGAGGATACCAAGTCGGCCCAGCTGGGCTCGTACCTGCCGACCGACCTCGAGATGGAACCCGACGAGAGCGTCATCTGGGTCATCGACCCCGAGGACTACAAGGCCGACGTGCTGTTCGTCTTTGAGAACGGCCGCGTGGTGCGCGTCGCGCTTTCCGGATACGTCACCAAGACCAACCGCAAGCGCCTCAAGAACGCCATCTACGGTGGCAGCAAGCTGCTGTATGCCCAGGTGCTCAAGGAGGACCGCGACATCGCGCTGGTCTCGAGCGACTATCGTTTGATGAACTTCAACACGTCGCTGCTCAAGACCAAGACAACCACCAACACGCAGGGCGTCCAGGCCTTTACGGCCAAGAAGGGCCGCTCGGTCACCACCGTCGGCACAACCGAAGAGATCCTTGGCGCCGGCGTCTCGGCCGAGAAGTTCACCGCGCAGAGCCTCCCCTCTGCCGGTGCCCTCATGAAGGAAAACGACATGCCGAGTCTGTTTGACTAAAACAGCGGCAGCCAAACCGTCATGGTTTTACAAAGCAGCGGGGCCCGAAGCGCAGCA
>USKL01000075.1 GCA_900555225.1 uncultured Collinsella sp. | reverse complement strand
CCTTTAAGGGCTTGCCCCTAGCCTAATCCCAAGGAATCCCACCATGAGCACCAAACCACGAGTCGTCGGAAACGGCAGCGTATATCAAGTTAAAGAAGGGGTGTTCCAATACCGCTTCAACCTCGGCAAGGACCCCAAGACCGGCAAATACGCCTACTCATCCAAGAGAACGCTGCACTGCGAAGGTGTGAGTAGACGCACACAACAGGCAATGCTCCGCAAAGCCCTGGAAGAATACAAGGAGGAGTTGAACTCCGGTATCGTCCGTGACAACGGAAACCTCACCGTCGCAGAGTACGCCAGGAACTTCCACAAACTAAGGAAAGAGAGCCTCAAGTCACCGCTCGCCTATGCCCGTGAGGGCAACTATATTAACCACATTCAAGAGATGTTCGGCCATATTCGACTTACTGACCTCCACCCTGACGATATACGGCACATCTACGCAAACGCCCGCAAAAAGGGAATGTCCGAAGCCGAGCTACACGGGACACATGTCAAACTGCGACAGATTCTCCAAGACGCCGTAGACAACGAGCTCATCCTTCGTAACCCATGCACGCCAATCAAGCTTCCCAAACCAACTTACAGGGAAAGAACTCCGCTTACGGCAGACGAGGCTTCACGATTTCTGTCTTGCCTCATGGATGAACCACTGTCGGCCAAGGCAACGGGCACCATGCTCTTGCTCCAATGTGGTCTCCGACGCGGCGAAATGCTCGGCTTGACTTGGGGCGACATCGATCTTGGGCAGCGCACGTTGAGCGTGTCGAAGCAGTTCACCAATGACAAGACTCTCCGACCGCCAAAATCGAAGATGAGCCGACGCACCATAGCAATCAACGACTCCCTGGCCTGCTATCTCAGCAAATGGAAGCTAGAACAGCGGGCGCAGCTCAACCGATACACTCTCAATCAGGACGACAAGACGCCTATCGTTAACGGCATAAAGGTCGTCACGACCGAGGATGGCATATACGCCACAGTCGTCAACGTAGACGGCCACAACTTCGACCGATGGTTCCGCGACTTCTGCGTCGATAACGGCTTTGGGAGCTACAACAATATCACCAGAAGATTCCAGCGAAACGGCAAAGAACACGTGAGGGGCACGGGATACAGTGGGCTCGTCCCCCACGCCCTGCGGCACACGCAAGCGACGCTCCTAATCGGAGAAGGTGCAGACGTGAAGACTGTCCAGGCAAGACTTGGACACGCATCTCCAAGTACGACGCTCTCCATCTACTCCCACGCCATCGAGGCAAACGATCGTAAGGCAGCAGATGCCTTCGGCGAGCTCATTTCCCAAGAGAGCAATTCATAAGGGAAGGGCCGAGATATACCCGGCCCTTCCCTTGCTTTGAACATAGATGGACTAATGGCGATAGACCATCGCTCCATATGGAGCTTTATCCTCCCAGGAAAACGATGAGGCATCGCGAATGGGGAAGACGCCGATTATAGGTGCCTTCGTCCATTCGTCGGCATTCAGAATCGCGCCGTCCTTGTCATAGATCGGCTCGACCTGAGAACTCTGGACATCACGAATCTCCGGCCATTTATCAGCTATTGCATTAAGCACCTCATCCGTAGGACAGGCTTCCCTTGAGGAAAGATAAACATAGTGCGGAATTGCATCGCTTGCGTTCCGCACTTCAAGGACGAAAGCATAGTCGCATGATGAGGCGTTTGGCTCATTGACCACAGGCCAATCGTCGGGGACAACGAGATACGAGCCGCCTCGCAGGTCCACGCGTTTCATTGACGGCCCCTTATCAACAAGGCTGTCTTGCGGAACAAATCGCAGCATATGGTTACGAAGAGCCTTGTAATAAGAGAGCTTGTCGTTTAAATCGTCTGCAGCGAGCGACAGGGACTCAGCATCGCCATATCCACTAAGCTCATCCTGAATAGACTTGACCCGTTGCGCACAAAAAGCACTCAGCTCTGCAGCCGCACCCTTGTTGACGCGGAGACAGAGACTCGCGAGAAGGTCGACCACTTCCCCCGGAGTCTTAAACTCTTGCGGATGTTGTTCCTTGAACATGCTGATGTTGTCATCGGTCTGTTCAAGGACGGTCGTCCCAAACTTTCGTTTTTTCGGTTTCCTGGAGCGTTCCATTTCATCCTCCAATCAATTTTCATTGCAAGTATAACCCTGTTTTTCGAGGTAAAAGCGCTTATCCGAAACTTTTCGGAACTTTTTCTGAATCTTCAGCGCCTCGATTGCCAGAAGCAGTATCATCGAATTGCACAGATAAGCGAATGCCGGAATGGAGGTGCCCAAAGAAGGCCGTAGAAACAAAAAGCCGCCCACCCCTCCCCTCTAGTCGCCAAACTGAGGTGGGGAGGAGTGAGCAGACCAAAGGAGATTCTACCATGGTAGATTCCGCTGTTCCCAAAGCGGGTATCGTACCCGCTCCTCCTCGCGTCGTTCTGGGACGCGAGCGTCTGCTCGGCGTCACCGAGATTCGTGAGCTGACCGGGCTTGGGGAGGTTGCCGCCGCATCGCTCATGAAAGAGAGCGGTCGCTGCCTCAAGCTTCATAGCCGCCTCTTCGTCATCGAGTCCAGCTTTTTTGAGTACCTTCACGAGTTGGAGGTGTCGGATCCGTGCAGCCTGTAGCCAATAGCTCATTCAACGTCGAAGCCGATCAGCTCAAGACCTATATCGAGGAAATGAACGGGCGTAAGCCCATGGCTCATATACGCAGCCTCCCCTCTCTCGACAAGCTCATCGGAGGCGTCGTACCCGGAATCCTGACCATAGTCGGAGCGGCACCCGCTGCCGGCAAGACGACGCTCCTCAAGACCATCTCCGACGACCTCGCATCCCAAGGCGTGCCCACCGTCTTCTATTCCGCGGAACTCCCCGCGTATCGCATCGCCCAGAAGGGCATCACGCGCCTCGGCAACGGAGACTTCAGCCTTTCCGAGGCGACCGGGACCATCCCCGAGAAGAGGGAGGCATTTGAGCACGCCTGCGCCATCTACGCCGAGACCGTAGCACCTAACTCGTGCATCATGGACAGCCAAACGTCCATGGAAGATCTCGGGCGTTGCATCGGTGATTGCATTCACGAACGTGGGCAGCGCCCTGCCGTTTTTGTGGATTACCTTCAACTCATTGCAGCAACCAATTTCAATGTTCGCGCGGAAGAACGCGTTGCCATCACCGCTTGCGTCCAAGCCCTGGGCAACATCGCCCGGACGTATGACGTCCCCGTTTTCCTGATAAGCAGCGTCGCGCGCGATAAGTACAACGATGCGAACACCGAGCTCAACGTCTTCGCTGGCTCGCAGGGTATCGACTACGGCTCCGACAACGCTCTCTTCCTGCAGGTCGACGGCAGGGACAAGAAGGAGCGGAGGTACAACTCAGAGCTAGATGTTCGTCCCCTGCTCGTTCGCGTCCTTAAGGCACGCTATGGCACGCTTGGGAGCGCCAAGCTCACCTTCGACGCGCCCCATGCCACCTTCTATGACCAGGAGGGCTAGGCCATGCGCGGCAACAGCAAGACCGCGCATATCAACGTCCGCATGACCGAGGAGGAGCGTGCCGCCATCATGGCGCGCTCCTCCTCTTTTGACATGGCCCCATCGACGTTCATGCGCGAAGCCGCCCTCCGCATCGGGCAGAAGCCCGTCAAGGTCGCCGACGAGGCGACCTTGCGGCAAATCCTCCACCAGATGAAGAAGCAGGGCGGAAACCTCAACCAGGCCGTCCATGCCGCAAACGCCTATGGCGTGGATGCGCAGACGGCCCGACAGCTCACGGAGGCCGTCCGACTGGTGTCGAGCACGGCCTCGCAGCTTTCAAACCTCATCTCCAAGAATCGAGAACTATCATGAAAACCAAGATGCTCACAGCGCTCCTATCATCCCTTTTCCTAGCGATCCTCGCATGCCCCGTACTCGCCGCCCCCATCGACATGCTCGTCGCCGGGTACGGACTCGACGCATCGGCAATTCCCACAACGTTCGACGCGGAGACCGTCCTCGGCTGGTGGCTCTCGGACGGGTTCGTCACCCATCCCCTCGGGGCCTTGTTCGTCTTCCTCCTTGCACTCTGCACCTGCGCCCTCATCGCCTACTCAAGCGCCCTCAAATCACGAGCCGAGGACGGCGGCGTGCTCGGCGACGCCCACGTCAAGACGGGTCGTGAGGTCGTGAAGGGGTCCATGACCTGGGACGGCTCGACGAATCCCTCGTCACGTGGGTTCGTCTATGGGTTCACCAAGTATCACGGCAAACCCTGCTATCTCTACGAGCCCAAGAAGATGGCCTTCGTGTCAGGGGCCACCGGGTCAGGTAAGAGTCGCTTCCTCTACCTCCCCTCAATCGACCTGCTCAGCTACGGCGACGCCTCCAACGGCTCCGAGCCCGCGACCCTCGTCGTCTCAGACGTGAAGAACGAGCTCATAGAGCTCACGGGCGATGAGCTTGCCCGTCGTGGCTACCGCGTTCTCCTGCTCGATACGCAGCACCCCTATCGCGGCCAGAGGTTCAACCCGCTCAAGCAGGTTCTCGACCTCCATGCCGAGGGGCGCGACCAGGAGGCCGAGCAGGCGGCGGACGCCATCGCGGAGCTCGTGGTGCAGGATGACGAGAAGGGCAAGGGTTCGCACTGGACGGCATCGGCCAGGGGCCTGCTCTCGGCCCTGGTCCTGCTGGTCTCCATGTCTGACGAGTGTCCCGAGGGATCGAGGCACCTCGCGACCGTCTGCGAGGTCTTGGACCGTGGCACCGAGGCCGAGGGCGACGACCCGGCCGAGCCTCTGAAGGCCGTCTTCCGCTCCCTGCCGAGCGGTCACCCCGCCAAGGGCAGGGCGTCGCAGTTCGTCTCCTCGGGCGGCAACGAGCTCAGGAGCATCCTCTCGACGCTCAAGGTGGCACTCCGCCCGTTCTCGTCCGCGCCGGTCGCATGGATGACCTCTGGCTCCGACATCGACCCGCGAACGGTGCTCACGGAGAAGAGTGCCGTCTTCCTCCACGTGCTCGACGAGGGCTCCCCCTACAACTGCATAGCGGCGATATTCCTCTCGCAGCTCTGGGCTTCGGTCCAGGCGGTCGCGGACGTGAACGGCGGAAGGCTCCCCCGCCCCGTGCAGATACTCGGCGACGAGTGGGGCAACCTCCCCCGCGTCGAGTGCCTGCCCGCCCTCCTCAGTCTCGGGCGCAGCTACGGGACGTTCTGGGTCGGAGCGACGCAGGACGTATCCCAGCTCAACAAGTATGGCGAGAGAGACGGCCGCAGGAAGATCCTCGCGAACTGCGGCATCAAGGTCGCGATGAAGCTCGCCGAGGAGGAGGACCGCCGGTACTTCACCGAGCTCATCGGCAAGACCACGCGCCACACGCAGGGCACGAGCAACGGCAGGGCCGCGTCAGGCACGTCCTCCTCGACGTCCTACAGCGAGAGCGCCGACGACGTGATACACCCCTGGGAGTGGCGCGGCATGGCCCCGGACCGGGACGGGATCATCGTCGTGAAGCACGCGGACAACGGTATGCCCGCATGTCGAGCCGGCGTCTTCCGCTCCCCCGTCACCGACTGCACCAACACGCCCACAAGGGAGCACTTCGACCTCGGGACCCCCGAGCACGAGGCGGAGAACCGTCGCGCCTACCAGCGCCGCCTCGACGAGTCAGCTGCTGGGAAGATGCGCGAGGAGGCCTCGACCTGGTGCCCAAAGTGGCCCGAGCCGGAGAAGAAGAACGGGAGCAAGCCGGGCGGCAAATTCAGCGGGCTCTCGCTCGACTAGGGAGGCGACCATGACGGCGATAAAGCAGACGAGCGTCTGCAGCGAGAAGCACCTCGCGAGACTCAGGGATTACCTCTCCTGGGACCGCGACAAGGCGCTCGCCCACGGCACGCAGAACATCATCGACGATGACCGCTGGTTTCAGGAGATGGCAGACACGAGGGCGGCCATGGGTCACGACAGGCCCGGCAAGGCCGGTGCCAAGTGTACCTACATGCAGCACCAGATACTCGGGTTCCTCCCAGACGAGTGCGACCTCAACGGCGGGAAGATGACGCCGGAGCTGTGCATGCGCTATGCGAGGGAGTACGTGGCCGAGCGCTACCCCAACCAGGAAGTCGTGATGGTGCTGCACCGCGAGCGCTGCCGCGCGGACGCCACCGACCGCTACGCCGTGCACCTCGGCATCAACCGCAGTGATCTGGAAACCGGCCGAAGGCTCGACGAGGGCCCCGCCCGAAAGGCGGCGGCATCACGCGTGAAGACCGTCCGTACCCTGGACGAAAGGTACGGCCTCAGGCAGCTTGAGCGCGGCAAGGCCAACTCGCGCGTCCACGCGAGGCAACCCGGCACGGAAGAGCGCGACATGGCCCGAAAGGGGCAGGCCGCGCGCTCGGAGAACGCCCGCATCCGCGTCGCGGTCGCCCGCCGAATCGAGGAGGTCGGGCGCATGCGCGACTGCCCCGACCGGATGGGCGAGCTTGAGCGGCGGCTCAAGCGGGACGGCATCGAGCTCGCCAGGTCGAAGGGCGGGAGCCTCCAGTACCGCTTCCCCTCGAAGTCTCTCGGGGGCATGAGGAAGGTCAACGGCGGAAGGCTCGGCTTCGCCGTCGACCGCTCGACCGGCATCGCCGTCCGCTTCACGCTGCGCGGGATAGCGACGGCGATGCGGGCGTTCTGGGAGCTTGAGCGCAGGGCGCTGGAGAACCAGAACGGCCGAGACGACTGAGCATTTGGGCCGGGACGCAACAGGCGTTCCGGCCCCTTCTTTTGCCCTTCGGTGAGAGCGACCTCGGAGCGGTTCGCCGTCCCGCCGCAGGCGGGCAAGATGATTCCGTGCAACGGAATCCATATCTTGCCTGCACGGAGCGAGCCGGTTGCCCAAGGCAACGCGAGCCCGGGCAGGTGAGCGCCGGTTGAACCGACGCCGAGGAGACGCGACCCTGGGGAGCGTCGCACGACGGCGCTCGGCGACCCGGCGCGAGAGGCCCAGCCCAGCGACCACGGCGGAGCGATGGCGACTTCTGGAAGCCATCGAGCGCAGCCGTTCGGCGGGCTGGGCCGGCGTGAGCGGAGGCGTACGAAACGCGACCCTGGGGAGCGTTGCCAGGGAGCCGCAGCGAGAGCGACGCCGTGCGTCGCGGGGG
>USKL01000074.1 GCA_900555225.1 uncultured Collinsella sp. | reverse complement strand
TGCGTGGAGGTGCGGCGCGGCGGCGTCTGCGGCTGGTCGGGCACCGCCCAGCCATTCTCCACATGGTACTGTATATTTGTGCGCGGGCGGTGGGGCCCGCGGTCATTCGAGGTCGGCATGGCACAGCCCCCTTTCGTTAGGATTTGTAAGAACGGCAAATCTTAGGCATTGTAAATCAGTATTGATTATAGCACAAACCTTTTATAAATAACAGTAGGTGCAGGCAAGTTTTTACCTCTTGCTAAATGATATAAACCTATGTATAATAGTAAGATAATCAAAGCTAGCGTACCTATAGCCTTGCAGCGGGTCGATGCAGGCATCGGCCCCTACAACAACGTGACGCTTACTAATTTTGGGGTGTAATCATGGCAGACGAAAAATTTTCCAACTTCCTGACGGATATTATCGATGCCGACCTCGCCGAGGGCAAGGTCGATGTCGTGCATACCCGTTTCCCGCCGGAGCCGAACGGCTACCTGCATATCGGCTCCGCCAAGGCGATCTTTATCAACTATACGATCGCCAAACACTACGGCGGCCTGTTCAACCTGCGCTTTGACGACACGAACCCTGCCCGCGAGGGTGACGAGTACGTGCAGAGCATCCTGCAGGACCTGAAATGGCTGGGTGCCGAGCCGAACGGCGGCATTTTCTACGGCAGCGACTATTTTGAGCGCTGCTATGAGTACGCCGAGCAGCTCATCAAGGAGGGCAAGGCCTACGTGGATGACCTGACCCGCGAGGAAATGCAGGAGTACCGCGGCAACGATGCCGGCAAGCCCAGCCGCCCGAGCCCCTACCGTGACCGCACGCCGGAGGAGAACCTCGACCTGTTCCGCCGTATGCGCGCGGGTGAGTTTGCCGACGGCGAAAAAACGCTGCGCGCCAAGATCGACCTGGCCAGCCCGAACATGAACATGCGCGACCCGACCATCTACCGCATCAAGCATGTCGAGCATCACCGCCAGGGCGACAAGTGGTGCATCTACCCGATGTACGACTTTGCCCACCCGATCCAGGACGCGCTCGAGGGCATCACGCACTCGCTGTGCTCGCTGGAGTTTGAGGCCCACCGGCCGCTCTACGACTGGGTCGTGAACAACGTCTCCGTCCCGAACCATCCGCGCCAGATCGAGTTTGCCCGCCTCGGCATCGACCACACCGTCATGTCCAAGCGCAAGCTGCGCCAGCTGGTCGAGCAGAATTATGTCTCCGGCTGGGACGATCCGCGTATGCCGACGCTCTGCGGTCTGAGAAGAAGAGGCTACACCAGCCATTCCATCCGCGATTTCTGCGAGCGCATCGGCGTGGCGAAGTCCGCCAACACTGTGGAATACGCGCTTCTGGAGCACTGCCTGCGCGAAGATCTCAATGACACGGCAGAGCGCACCATGGCCGTTTTGCGCCCGGTGAAGCTCGTCATCACGAATTATCCGGAGGGCCAGACGGAAACCTTTGAGGTTGAAAACAACCCCGTCCATCCCGAACAGGGCACGCACACCGTCACGTTCTCCCGCGAGGTCTGGATCGAGGCCGAGGATTTCCTGCCGGAGCCGATCCCCAAGTACAAGCGCCTGTACCCCAACGGCCCGGAGTGCCGTCTGAAGGGTGCGTATCTCATCACCTGCACCGGCTGCAAGCAGGCCGCCGACGGCAGCATCGAGGAAATTTACGCGACGTATGACCCCGATTCCCGCGGCGGCGACCCCGCCGACGGCCGCAAGGTCAAGGGCGCGACGATCCACTGGGTCGACTGCCAGACTGCCGTTGACGCGGAGGTCCGTCTGTACGAAAACCTTTTCTCCGACGCCCAGCCCGACGGCCCGGACAAGAACTTCCTTGACTGCCTGAACCCGGATTCCCTGACGGTCCTGACCGGCTGCAAGGTCGAATCCGCGCTTGTCGAAGAGGCAAAGAAGTACGACGCCGAGGGTGAAGGCCGCACGGCAAAGACCGCGCCGGGCTTCCAGTTCATGCGCGTAGGCTATTTCTGCATGGACTCCCGCGACTGCCGCGCAGACCATCTGGTCTTCAACCGCAGCGTCCTGCTCAAAGACAGCTTCAAACCGGGGAAATAAACAAAAAACCGCCCGCGCATCGCTTGATCGCGATGCGCGGTCTTTCTGTTTTATTGCAGATCCTTCTGCTTCGCGACATGCTCGCAGATGGCTGCGAAGGTTTTTTCGCTCAGATCATGCTCGACCTTGCAGGCGTCCTCCCGCGCGGTCTTTTCGTCGACGCCGATGCGGATGAAAAACTCCGTCAGCGTCTTGTGCCGGGTATAGATCCGGTCCGCGATCTCCATGCCGCTTTCGGTCAGTGTAATCAGCCCGTCGCGATCCATGGTGATAAAGCCGTTCTGTTTTAACTGTTTGGTCGCGTAGGTGACGCTGGGCTTCGTCACGCCGAGATGCTCCGCAACATCAATGGAGCGGACGTATCCGTGCTGCTCCTTCATCATCAGCATGGCTTCCAGGTAATCCTCTGCCGCTCTGTGTACACTCACAGCAAATTGCACCAACCTTTCCTTGAAATTATCTTCTACACTAACACACTTAACCAAAAAAAGCAAGTAAACATTTTTTTCGCTGAAACCTATTGACAAGCGAGGTTAGACGTGTTAAACTGTGGACTGGTTAGGGGGGTCTAACCTTTGCTTTTTCCTATTGGTTAGCCTGCCTTAATTGCAATTAAGCAGCTTGAATTACAGACAGACAGGGGGCGCAGGATTTGATGCCGCTTACACTCGCAGCAGCCGGTGAAGAAAACATTATCCGAAAGGTCGGCGGAAACCCGGAGGCCAAAAAGCATCTGGAGGAGCTGGGCTTCGTTGCAGGCGATACCGTTACGATCGTTTCCAGCCTGAATGGAAACGTGATTGTAAAAGTCAAGGAATCACGCGTGGCGATCAGTGAAGAGATGGCCCGTAAAATCATGGTTTAAGGAGAGAAGAACATGAAAACGTTGAAGGACGCAAAAATCGGCGATACTGTCAAGGTCGTCAAGCTCCACGGCGAAGGCCCTATCAAGCGCCGGATCATGGACATGGGTATCACCAAGGGCACCGAGGTTTATATCCGCAAGGTTGCACCGCTTGGCGATCCGATGGAGGTCACGGTCCGCGGCTATGAGCTGAGCCTGCGGAAGGCTGACACCGAAATGATCGAAATTGCATAAAGAATCTGGTCAAAAGGAGCAGGAAGATGGAAAAACAGATCAAAATTGCCCTTGCGGGCAACCCGAACAGCGGTAAAACCACGCTGTTCAACGCGCTGACCGGTTCGAACCAGTTCGTCGGCAACTGGCCGGGCGTCACGGTCGAAAAGAAGGAAGGCAAGCTGAAAAAGCACGACGACGTCGTGATCATGGACCTTCCCGGTATTTATTCTCTGTCCCCCTACACGCTCGAAGAGGTCGTCTCCCGTAACTATCTGATCACCGAGCGCCCCGACGCGATTCTGAACATCGTCGACGGCACGAACCTTGAGCGTAACCTCTACCTCACCACACAGCTGACCGAGCTTGGCATCCCGGTCGTCGTGGCGATCAACATGATGGACGTCGTCAAGAAGAACGGAGACCAGATCAACATCAAGGAGCTGTCCCGTCAGCTGGGCTGCCCTGTTCTGGAGATCTCCGCTCTGAAGGGCACAGGCATTATGGAAGCCGCGGAAGCAGCCGTCAAGGCCGCTGCAGGCCCCCACACCGAGCCGCAGCACACCTTCTCCGGCCCGGTCGAGCACGCCATCGCACACATCGAAGAGGCTGTTCTGCATGACAAGCCCGCTGCGCAGCAGCGCTGGTACGCCATCAAGATCTTCGAGCGTGACGATAAGGTACTCGAACAGCTGAGCATCCCCGCAGACGTCATGAAGCACATCGAGGCGGACATCAAGGCCGCCGAGGAAGAGCTCGACGACGACGCTGAGTCCATCATCACCGGTGAGCGCTATGGCGTCATCGCGCACATCATCGATGAGTGCCTCACCAAGGCCCCGGCCAAGATGAGCACCTCCGAGAAGATCGACCGCGTGGTTACCAACCGTATCCTGGGCCTGCCGATCTTTGTGGTCATCATGTTCTGCGTGTACTACATCGCCGTTTCTACCTTGGGCGGCACGGTGACCGACTTCACCAACGACCAGCTCTTCGGTACCGACGGCTGGTATGTGCTCGGTCAGGGCCGCGACGCCTACGATGCAGCCGTCGAGGCTGCGGGCGACGATGCCGACTCGGTCGACCCGGCGCAGTACGGCCCCTATGTCCCGGGTATCACCACCGTGGTGCACGACGCCCTTGTGGCGGGCGGCACCGAGGACGGTGGCCTGGTCGATTCGCTCGTCTGTGACGGTATCGTCGGCGGCCTGGGCGCCATCTTCGGCTTTGTGCCGCAGATGTTCCTGCTGTTCGTCATGCTGTCCTTCCTGGAGGACTGCGGCTATATGGCCCGCGTCGCCTTCATCATGGACCGCGTGTTCCGCCGCTTTGGCCTGTCCGGTAAGTCCTTTATCCCCATGCTCGTGTCCTCGGGCTGCGGCGTCCCCGGCGTCATGGCCACCAAGACCATCGAGAACGAGAAGGACCGCCGCATGACGGTCATGACCACCACGTTCATTCCCTGTGGCGCCAAGCTGCCGATCATCGCCCTGCTCATGGGCTCCATCATCGGCGATTCTTCCACCACCGCCGCGTGGATCAGCCCGCTCTTCTACTTCTTGGGCGTCTTTGCCGTCATCGCCTCGGGCCTCATGCTCAAGAAGACCAAGCTCTTCGCCGGTCGCCCGACGCCGTTCGTTATGGAGCTTCCCGCCTACCACTTCCCGGCGATCCGCTCTTGGGCGCTGCACGTGTGGGAGCGCTGCTGGGCCTTTATCAAGAAGGCCGGCACGGTCATCTTCGCGTCCACCGTCGTGGTTTGGTTCCTGTCCAACTTTGGTAGCTACAACGGCTCCTTTGGCTTCCTGCCTGCGATGGACGGCATCCCCGAGGAGTTTATGGACTACTCCGTGCTCGCCATGCTGGGCAACCTGGTCGCTTGGATCTTCGCCCCGCTCGGCTTTAGCACCTGGCAGGCAACCGCACTGACCGTCTCTGGCCTCGTCGCCAAGGAGAACGTCGTCGCCACTGCCGGTTCGCTGCTGTCCGTGGCTGACGCCGCCGAGACCGATCCGAGCCTGTGGACTGCGTTTGCCTCTATGTTCCCGACTATGGGCGCTTGCGTTGCCTTTGGCGCTTTCAATCTGCTGTGCGCTCCGTGCTTTGCCGCTATGGGTACCATCCGCAACCAGATGGATTCCGGCAAGTGGACTGCGATTGCCATCGGCTACGAGTGCGCCTTTGCTTGGGTAATCGGCCTGTTCATCAACCAGTTCTATAACCTGCTTGTCCTTGGGCAGTTTGGCTTCTGGACGGTTGTGGCTATCGTGCTGCTGGTCGCGATGCTCTTCCAGATTTTCCGTCCTATGCCCAAGCACGCTTGGACCGACGAGGACGAGACCAACACTGCTTCCGCCGCAGTTTCCGCTTAAGTCCGAATAAGGATTAACCCCTTTCCACGAGCCCGGGTGTCCCAGCGACACTCGGGCTTTTTGTGCATGGGAGACAGATTACTTTGTCCCAGAAGTTAAGATGTGGCGTTTCCGCAGATAAAACCGACCAAAATAAACCTGTCCCTTTTTGGTAGGTGGAGAATGGGGTAAAGTAAGTGGTGGTTAACTAGAGGAGGCTTGCTATGGCACCTATCGATATTGTTGTACTGGCTGTTATCGGCGTTGCGTTTGTCGCCGTGTGCGTGCGCATCTACCGCAAGGGCACCTGCGCCGACTGCGCTCAGGGTGGCGTTTGCACGGGGCATTGCTCCAACAAAAAGACGTGCGCTGCACTTAAGGGCGTAGACAAAATCGCCGAAGACTTGGGTCGCGGTATCAAATAAGGTCCGGACATCCAAGCGCTCCGCGGGCATCCGTTCGCGGGGCGCTTTGTGCATTTGAGGGAGAGCACGGCGAGTCGAAGAGTATTTTTGGGGTATCGTTAACTGGACTATTAATTGGCAACTTATCTATAACGGAGTAACCGCATGAGCGCTCGCGTAACCATGAAGGACATAGCCGCCGAGCTTGGCGTTTCCATCAATACCGTGCACAAGGCTCTGACGGGAAAGGCCGGCGTGAGCGAATCCGTGCGCGCCAAGGTGAACGCTAAGGCCGAGGCCATGGGCTATCACCGCAACACAAGTGCCTCAAGCCTGCGCCGCAAGGATATCAATCTGGTGTTTTGCCTGCCCCGCGCATCGCGCGAGGGAGCGTACTTTTTTCGTTACCTGTGGGAAGGCTGCAATCGCTTTGAACAGGAGGTCATCGACCGGGGCATTACGGTTGAGCGCGTTGAATTTGGCGTGGGCGGCTACGCTGATGCACTCGAGCAAATCGACGAGCGTCTGCAGGTGGGCGAGAAGATTGATGGCTTGCTTGCCTATGCGCCGGGCGACGATCGTGCGACTGAGCTTTTGGGGCAGATCGCCGAGGCGGGCGTGACGATTGAGCTTGTCGACGGCGACCGTCCGCATTTGAATCGTTTGGGTGCGAGCTTGGCCGATTATTCGACGGCAGGCAGCCTTATGGCCGAGCAGGCGGCAAACCTGGTCCATGCTTCTGGGGCCGACGCCCGCGTGCTCCTTTTGACAGGCGACCCATATACCGATTCGCACTATCTAACCGCCCGCGCCTTCCACAATTACCTGCGCGAACGTGATATTCCATGGCAGGTTGAGGATCTTGCAGGTGCCCATGCGCAAGTCAAACAACTCGAGCATGAGCTCGAAAAGCGCTTGAGTGCGCCGGACGCCCCCGAACTTATCTGTAGCGTTTTTGCCGTTGGTTCCGAAGTGGTTGCCGACGCGCTCGTCTCGACCGGCAAGGCCGGTCAGGTCATGGTGATCGGCAACGACCTGTTTCCCGAAAGTGCTCTGGCCTTGCGCCGCGGTATCTTTACCAATATTGTCTATAAGGACCCGACGAGCCTGGCGTATCGCGGCGCTAAGACGCTGGGCGATTATCTGCTGTGGGGAAGGACCCCGACGGTGCCCGTCCAGAAGGGCGCCGTCGAGATGGTATTTGCCAGCAATGTCGATCGCTACTGCGAACTTGCGGGTATTTAGCCGATTGAGCAGGTACCCCCTCTTGCGACGTGCATTTTTGGGAGTATTCAGCATTGGCATGCCCTGAA
>USKL01000073.1 GCA_900555225.1 uncultured Collinsella sp. | reverse complement strand
GGGCGAGCCGGCAGGCTTTGACCCCGTGGGGAGGCGAAACCCGCCGAACTGGGTTTTTCGGGCACGAACAACCTGGTGGGCCTGTGGGAAACACCCACAGGACTGTCTGCAGCAATGCGGGAGCGCTATCCGGACATTGGGTCCACGCTATGCGGATTCGATGCGCAGGTGGCGCCGTCTGGATAGCGAGGTTTACGGGACATGGCATTGACCCCCAACGAGGCATATGCGGCCAAGCAGCCGTTTGTGGACAAGGAGACACTCGAGCATATCGTCGAGCAGTTCCCCACGCCGTTTCATCTATACGACGAGGCAGGCATCCGCCGCAACATGCAAGAAGTGCGCGACGCCTTTGCATGGAACCCGGGCTTTAAGGAATACTTTGCCGTCAAGGCCAACCCCAACCCGGCGCTCATCTCCATTCTCAACGAATACGGCTGCGGCTGCGATTGCTCGAGCTATACCGAACTCATGATCGCCCGCTCGCTGGGCATCACGGGACACGACATCATGTTCTCTTCCAACGACACGCCGGCTGCCGACTTTGAGCTCGCCAACAAGCTGGGTGCCATCGTCAACTTTGACGACATCAGCCACATCGAGTTCTTTGAGCGTGTTGCGGGGCCCATCCCCAAAACGGTCAGCTGCCGCTTTAATCCAGGCGGCCTGTTCCAACTCTCCAACGGCATCATGGACAACCCGGGCGACTCCAAATATGGCATGACCACCGAGCAGCTCTTTGAGGCCTTCCGCATGCTCAAGGCCAAGGGCGCCGAGAATTTTGGCATCCATGCCTTCCTTGCCAGCAACACCGTCACTAACGGCTACTATCCCAAGCTCGCACGCATCCTCTTTAAACTTGCCGTGCGCCTGGAGCGCGAGACCGGCGCACATGTCGCCTTTATCAATCTGTCCGGCGGTGTGGGTATCCCCTACCTGCCCGAGCAGCAGACTAACGACATTCACGCCATCGGTGAGGGCGTACACGCAGCCTACGACGAGATTCTGGTCCCCGCCGGCATGGGCGATGTGGCGATCTGCACCGAGATGGGTCGCTTTATGATGGGCCCCTACGGATGCCTGGTCACCAAGGCCATCCACGAGAAGCAGATCTACAAGGACTATATCGGCGTGGACGCAAGCGCCGTCGATCTGATTCGTCCTGCCATGTATGGCGCCTACCACCACATTACGGTGATGGGCCAGCCGGGTGGCGACGACAAGACCACAGCGCCCGTCACGGACACCTACGACATCACGGGCAATCTGTGCGAGAACAACGACAAGTTCGCCATCGACCGCGAGCTTCCGCATATCGACATGGGCGACCTGCTCGTGATTCATGACACCGGCGCGCATGGCCACTCTATGGGCTACAACTACAACGGCCGCCTGCGCTCCGCCGAGGTCCTGTTGCGCCCCGATGGCTCGGCAGACCTCATTCGCCGCGCCGAGCGCCCGGGCGATTACTTTGCCACGCTCGACGTGCTGCCGTGCGGCCGCGAGCTGCTGGCCAAATCGCGCGCCGAAAGCGCCCGCCGTCGCGCTCAGGACGAGCGCCTAGCAGTCGCCGCCCAATGGAACAAACGCGTCCAGATCGCGGAAGCGAAGGAGAAGAACATGGATATCCGCAATCTCGAGGGCTCAATCGTCGCCCTTGTCACGCCGTTTAAAAAGGACGGCAGTGTCGACTTTGACGCGCTTGAGCGCCTTATCGATTTCCACCTGCAAAATGGCACTGACGCCATCCTCACCCTGGGCACCACCGGTGAGAGTGCCACGATGACCGATGACGAGGACAACTCCGTCGTCGCCGCTGTGGTCAAGCATGTTGCAGGACGCGTCCCCGTTATTGCCGGCTCGGGCTCCAACTCCACGCAGACCATGCTCACCAAGTCGCTCACCTATCAGGGCCTGGGCGCCGACGGTCTGCTGCTCATCACCCCCTACTACAACAAGTCCAATGAAGAGGGTATCTATCAGCACTTTAAGACCGTCGCCGATGCCGTGGACATCCCCTGCATCCTGTACAACATCCCCGGCCGCTGTGGCTGCGGCATCAGCGAGCGCAACGTAGAACGCCTGGCCGCGCACCCCAACATCATGGGTATTAAGGAGGCCTCGGGCAGCGTCGCCTACGCGGCCAAGATCGCCCACCTGCTGTCAGACGACTTCCGCATGTACTCGGGCGAGGACGCGCTTACCGTACCGCTCATGAGCCTGGGCGCCTCGGGCACCATCAGCGTGTGGGCCGATGTTCAGCCGCAGCTCGTGCACGACATGTGCCGCGCCTATCTGGACGGTGACGTGGCACGCGCCCGCGATATCCAGATTGCTGGCCAGCCGCTCATCAATGCCCTCTTTAGCGAGGTCAACCCCATCCCCGTCAAGGAAGCGCTCGCCCAGATGGGCATGATCGAGGCAAACTACCGTATGCCGCTGTGCCCCATGGCAGACGACACGCGAGCCGCACTTACCGATGCTCTGAAGGGAGCTGGTCTGCTTGATTAAGACCGTCATTATGGGAACGGGCCGCATGGGCTCGCTCATCCGCACCACCGCCGAGGGCGTTGTCGACGCCGCCGGTCAACCCGTTTTTGATATCGTGGCCCAGATTGGCTTCGATTTGAGCAAGCTCGAGAACGCACCGGCTGCCGATGTGATTATCGACTTCTCGAACGTCGCGACCTTCGACGCCGTCGTCGCCTATGTCGAGCGCACGGGCGCGGCATTGGTCTCAGGCACCACAGGCTACACCCCCGAGCAGATGGACCGCCTGCGTGAGCTGGGCCAGAACACCCGCGTTATGCACTCGGGCAATTACTCCATCGGTATCGCAGCCCTGCGCCATCTGGTAGCGCAGGCTACACGCGAGCTGCCCGGCTTTGACTGCGAAATCGTCGAGACGCACCACAACCAAAAGGTCGATGCCCCCAGCGGTACCGCCAAGCTGCTGCTCGACGCCGTAGTCGAGGCCGAGCCCGAGGCAGGCTACCACCCCGTCTATGGCCGCGAGGGCATGTGCGGCGCGCGTGACCCCAAGGAGATCGGTATGCACTCGCTGCGCGGCGGCACCGTCGCCGGCGTGCACGAGGTAAGCTTTTTCGGCCAGGACGAGGAGGTCACGCTCACCCACCGCGCCACGAGTCGTCAGATCTTTGTCAACGGCGCCTTGGCAGCCGCGCAGAAGCTCGTCACCCGCGAACCCGGCTTCTATACGTTCGACCAGGTCATGTTTGTCTAACCAGGTGTCAACCGAATCCGCCCAAAGGAGAGATAGCAAATGAGTAACGCAGCCGAGATGGATGCACAGGAGATTATCAACTACATCGCCACCGCGCCCAAAAAGACGCCCGTCAAGTTGTACGTGCGCGAGAAGCCGGGCATGAAGGTTGCTTGGGGCGACGCACATGTCTACGGCGGTCGTCGCGGCAAGACCGTCTTTGGCGACTGGGATGAGCTTAAGGCCATCCTGGACGCCAACGCCGATTCCATCGATTACTACGACGTGGAGAACGATTGCCGCAACTCCGCCGTGCCCATGCTCGACCTTAAGGGCATCAACGCCCGCATCGAGCCGGGCGCGATCATCCGCGACCGCGTCGAGATTGGCGACCGTGCCGTCATCATGATGGGCGCCATCATCAACATCGGCTCCGTTATCGGCGAGGGTTCCATGATCGATATGGGCGCCGTGCTAGGCGGCCGCGCCACCGTGGGCAAGAACTGCCACATCGGCGCTGGAACCGTGTTGGCAGGCGTCGTTGAGCCCGCAAGCGCCACGCCCGTCATCATCGAAGACGACGTCATGATCGGCGCCAACGCCGTGGTCCTGGAGGGCGTACGCGTGGGCAAGGGCGCTGTTGTTGCCGCCGGCACCGTGTGCGTCGAGGACGTCCCCGCCGGTGCCGTCGTGGCCGGTGTCCCCGCCCGCGTCATCAAGATGCGCGACGAGAAGACCGACAGCAAGACCGGCCTGGAAGAGGGCTTACGTCAACTTTAATAGTTACGCGGTTTTGACAAACCGCGTTTTCGCTGACGTATGCCCAACCTGCGGCGCAATGTCAGCAACCAAGCCGAAAACAAAAAAGGCCGAAGTCCCGAAGGGCTTCGGCCTTTGCTTTCTCGCTGTAGGCGCAACGCAACTTATCGATTCTCGATGCTACCGATATTTTTGAGCTCGATGGAGATGAGGCCGTTAGGCTCATTGACGAACTCGATGTACTCGGAGTTGGAACCCATCTCGGCCGGGAAGCTGATCTCGATACCCGTGTCGGTACGAATCTTGTGATTGCGCACCGCCGCGCGTTCGACCTGCTTGCGCTCCACGGGCACACGCTCAGGCACCTTCTCCTCGGTCAGTGCCGCGCGCACGCTCTCCTTGATGACCGGCTCGTCCTCAAAGACCTCGTCGACGATATCCCAAGGCGGCAGCTCCTCGTCATCCTCGACCTTCTCGGCCACAGCGGCCTTAACCTTTGCGAGCGCCACGGCCGTATTGGCACCGTGCTCCTCGGCGACTTCCTCGACCACACGCGTCACGGTGTCGATGACCTCCTTGCCCGATACGCCCGCGTCGCACTGCAGCAGGCCATCGGGGATAAGCATACGGTCCTCGCCGGCAATCTTGCGCTTCTTGTCCACGTAGCCGATCTCCATGGTGCTCGCACGCACGATGGCATAGCTCGGCACCTTTTGCGAGGGGTTCGGCAGAATGGCGTAGTGGCGCGCGATGTCGTTGCGCACCTCCCCTTCCTCGCGGCCCACTTCGTGCATGAATGCCTGCTTGGAGCCCAGCAGCATCACGGCAAACCAGCGGGCATCCTCATCGTCGTCAAAATCGGCCACGAGCACGTCGGTGGACTCGGCTTTCTCGGCTTTGGTGAGCTCGGAGGAGATAAACTCCGCAATCTGCTGCGACAGGTCCACGAACTCGCGCTCGCCAAAGAAATAGCCCTTGAGCTCGCCGCCAAACGCAGAGTTCTCGGCAAACGTGGCGCGTTTATTGTCGGCCGAGGTGCGCGCGCGGCGCAGATGCGTGGTCACGAAGTTGCGCACGGTGCGGCTCTCGATATCGAGCTCGCGCTGGCTCATAACGTTGACGGCAGAGTCAAAGTCCAGGATATGCAGAATCGCGTGATTGATTTTCATATACGGCATTCCGTTCTAGATTGATTTCGGTACGAACCAGTATAGCGGCCGAGCCCGCCCCAGGCGCATCGAAGATTGGTGCATCGGGGACAGGTTGCTTTGCACCAATGGCTAGCGCAAGAGTTCGGACTGCCAAGCCTCGAGCTGTTCTGCCAAACTCTTGCCGGCAGCGGGCACGTCGATCTGGGGTCGTTTGGGCAGCAATGCGCATTTAAGGATTGCCACGATGGTCTGCGAGACAAAGCGTCGCGTATCCTTGTCAAAGCCTTGCGCAGCCTGGAGCATCACGGGTAGGCTCTCGCGCAGATTCCCAGCGATATCCGCAAACCGCTCAGCACCCGTAGCCTCAAACACGGAGAACAACGCATCTACAAAACGCTCGCGCTCGCTAGGCGACACCGCAAGCAGCATCTCGCGAATGGAGCCATCAACGTATCGAGCACCGGCGGACAGGCGCTCGCAGTACACGAAGTCGCAACCATCAACCACCCAGCTAAAGGGATTGTGCTGCAGCAGGCTAAACTCGGTGCTCTCAACGATGGCATAGTCCTCCTGTGTCTCGAACATCATGCCAAAAATCGACGACCGAGGTAGCGTCTTGTCGATTCGACCGGAAAGATCGGCAAAGGCGTCGCCGTTCAGAAACTCCTCGACGAAGCCCGGACCATCATGGGAATACGCCCGTTCGATTCGCTCGCGGGCGACATCGGAGCACATTGCCGCACCGTACACCGCAAGGTTTCCGCCCTTGGAATGACCTCCGCACAAAAGCTGTCCGTCAATCGCATCCGCCGCCTCGTCCACATAACGTGCCGCGGATTCCTGGGCCGGCACAGGACACCGGAACGCCATGTTAAAGTCCTCTTTCCAGCCCACAATCGTGCTGTCAGTCCCCCGGAAGGAAAGATAACTAAACCCCGCCGGAAACCGGAACGCCATGGCTGCAAACTGCTCTGTCGCCACCACATCGCTCACGGCACGATAGCCGCAAACGTGCACGCCACGGTAGCGAGGGCTTGCTGCCACGGCCTCCAACAAGGCCCTGCTCCCCTCTGGGTCCCACAAGTCGTCAATCATGTCCCGGTAGCACTCGGCACACAGCAGCTCGCGTACGTCTAGGCCCTGCCAGTTCGTCAGCTCCGCCATATCACCCGGCAAACGCAAATAGGACAACCACGCAAAGACCAGGCTATCCACCGCGCAGAACGGCCGCTCCTCAAACGAATCAAACGCCGTCTGGGCATAGGTCAAAAAATTAGGCGAATCCGACATGGCCCTCCCATCGACTATGGTGCATTGGGGTCAGGTTACTTTGCACCAAAAAGGCGCCCGGGCCGCGTTGACCCGGACGCCTTCATTGTAGCTTTTCGCTCTAGCGAGCTCGATTTAGCAGGAAAAGTCGACGCTGTCGATGATGTCCTTGAGGGCCTTGGCGGAGGCGGTGAGCTCATGCTGCTCGTCATCGTCCAGCGGCACGGGGACGCGGCAGACAACGCCGTCGCGGCCAACGACGGTCGGCATAGAGATGGCGAGATCGGACAGGCCATACTCGCCCACCATGAGCGAGGAGACGGGCAGAACGGTCTGCTCATCGCGCATGACGGCGGTGCAGATGCGCTTGACGGCCATGGCGACGCCATAGTAGGTGGCGTGCTTCTTCTCGATGATGGTGTAGGCGGAGTTCTTGACGTCCTCGGCGATACGCTTCTCAGCAGCCTCATGCTCCAGATGGCCGTGAAGCTCGCAGAAGGTGTTCAGTGGCACGCCGGCAACCTGAGCGCTGGACCAAGCGACAAACTCGGAGTCGCCGTGCTCACCCATGACGTAGGCCTGAACGTCGCGCGGGTCAACCTCGACGTGGGCGCCAAGCATCTGCTGCAGACGGCCGGTGTCGAGTACGGTGCCGGAGCCGATGACATGACCCTCGGGCAAGCCGGACATCTTGATGGCGGCATAAGTCAGAACATCGACCGGGTTGGAGACGATGATATAGATCGCGTCCGGTGCGGCGGCGGTGATCTGCGGGGTGATGTCCTTGAGGATGTTGATGTTGGCCTGCGCCAGCTCCAGCCGGCTCTGCCCGG
>USKL01000072.1 GCA_900555225.1 uncultured Collinsella sp. | reverse complement strand
CGCCTGCTTTTACCTGCATGGTGTGCCCCTTTCTAAAGATCGGGGCAAGGCCTGAAGCCCTGCCCCTATGTCGTTCTGCTATGCCGGGAGGAGGTTGCCCCTCGGGGCCTCCACGCGCCGGCTGCGCACCGCGTCGCGCCCCTGCTGCATGCCTAGGCTTATGCTGTCGTTGTTGGATGCCTTGAGGCCTCGCCTATGGGATCGCCCAAGCCCCAGGCCCTCGAAGTAGTCCTCAACCTCCTTGGGACAAACGATCATCAGCTCGAAGCACTGCTTCTCAAGCTCGGCGCGCACCCCGGCGATGAAGCCGATAACGAAGTTCGAGTAGGCGTCGGGGTCGGTGTACGCGAAGTCCTGATACTCGTTTGCCAGCTTGTGGCAGGTTTCGAGCAGGTTCGCGTAAACGATCTCCGCCGCCTCGCTGTCGGCCTTGTAGCCGACGAACACGAACTCGTACTTGCGGGCCGTCACCCTGCGCTGGTACACCTTGCACCTGAAGTTGTCGGCGATGGTCTGCGCCAGGCTCGGCGCCCACGCCTTTGCCGTCCACCCGGTGGTGGTCTCGGTCACCCGCTTCACCTCGTCGGCAAGCTCCCACTCCTCCACGTCGTTGTCCGCGATGAGCTTCTGGGCCTTGAGGGCGAACTGAATCGCCTCGGCCTCGTTGCAGCCGTTCTCGACGCTGTGCTCGCGCAGCTTCTTGATCTTCTCGATAATCCTCTCTCGCTCCATCTTGTAGCCTCCTTAATGGGAGGGGCGAGGCCCATCCCGGTAGTTGTCCGTTACTTTTCCCATAGGTAGCCGAATGCCTCGGCTATCCTCGGGATCTCGATTGCCCTCTTCGGCGTGAAGTAGGTCTCGCGCTCGAAGAAGTTCATGCCGTACTTCCTGTTGATCTCCTCGAGCTCTGCCAGGTTGAAGTAGCCCATCTCGGGGACCGCCCCGAAGACGAACCCGAACATGTCGCCCGTCTCCTCGTCGTACTCGGTGGCGTATAGGTCCCAGCCGTTTATGCAGCTGAACCAGTGGCCGTACACGATCGTGTCGGCCTTCTTGCCGTCCTGTGAGTAAAGGGGCGGGAGCTTCTTCTGCAGCTCTTTCGTGAGTAGCTTCTGCATGGTATGATCTCCTGTGTGTTGTTGTGGGAGGCCCCTTCTCGGGGCCTCCTGCTTGCTTTAGGCTGCTTGCTCTGCTGGTCTGATGGGGTTCGTTTCGCCGATGTTCCAATCAATGGCCTTGGCGTTCTGCCACTTGCACTGATCGTCCATGTAGTAAAAGCCATGCTTGCCGAAGTACTTTCGAACCTTCAAGGCCCCGGACTCGATGCCATCGGCTATGACCTGCTTTCGAAGGTCTTTCACCATGTAAATAATGGCTTCTTCGTCGCTGTTGGCCTTGAATGCCTCGGTTACCTGTGCAAGGTAGTTATCGCAAGCCCTCATGATCTCCACTTGCTCGTAATCGGCTCGGGGGATCTCGTTAATTGGCCTGTGCTTCGTGGCCTCTACTGTGTACCTGCCAAGCTCTGGAAAAGCCATGTACTCGTTTACAAGCTTCAAGGCTGTTGCAAGCTCTAGGCCATCCTTTCGGCCCTGGGGGCCTTTTCTGAAGTAGCCTCGTGCTCGCATACCCTCAACTATGGCTAGGATCGTGTGGTTGCTCACCAGCTGACCACTTACCACCAGATCTAAACTCTGCTGCTCTACCATCTCTGTAGCCTCCTTATTCGGTTCTAAAGCTGCTTGCTAGCTCTGTGGGCTTTGTGGCCCTCATTGCTGACAACTGAATTGTTGCACAATAATTAGTGTTCTATAGGCACAATGCACAATAGCTATTGTTCTACACAATACCTGCACAATTGCTATTGTTGTATCCCTATTGCTATTGCTGTATCATCAGGGGATCAGATCAAGGCATGAAGGGAGGTTGCATGACACCGACTGAGGCGCTTAAAGAAATGCTCGACCGTTCCGGCATGAGCATGTACGCGCTTTCAAAGGCCATGGGCAAGAGCAGGAACTACGTTCAGAATACGATCAAACAAGGTTCCGACCTAGGCGCGGGAAACCTCGCGCTCATGGCTTCTCACATGGGCTTTAAGCTGACGTTGAACGGAATGGGCGAACCCATCGAGATAACGGAGAGGAGCGAAGATGCCGACGATAATCAAGGGCCAGCCGACTAGCGCCGAGATTCGCAAGCGGCTCAAGGCGGAAGGACGCCCCGTGGTGCTTTCCTGCTCGCTGGGCAAGGACTCGCTGGCCGCCTGGGTGGCGCTTGAGGACGAGGGTATAGAGGTCGTGCCGATCTACTACTGGTCTATCCCGGGCCTTCCGATGGTCGAGCAGAACGTGCGAACCATCGAGAAAGTGTTCGGCGTGAAGATACACCAGTACCCGCACCCCAGATGGTCGAGGACGCTCAACAACTGCATGTTCCAAAGCCCGGCGCACTGCGACGTGATCGAGGCCGCGAACATGCCGGTCTACAGCTACGACGACATGCGCCCCTACATCCTCGAAGACCTCGGCCTGCCCGATGACACGTGGTTCTGCGACGGCGTGCGCGCCTGCGACAACCCGTACCGTCGAGCCAGCCTCACCAAGCACGGCCTCATGAAGCAGACCACGCACAAGGCCTCGGTGGTTGCGGACTGGACGAAGGCAGAGGTCATGGATGCGATCGCCCGCAGGGGCATCGGCCTGCCTCCGGACTACGAGCTGTTCGGGCGCAGCTTCGACGGCCTGGACATGCGCTTCATGAAGCCCCTGCGCGAGAAGCGCCCCGACGATTTCGCCGTGGTTAAGAAGTGGTACCCGTTCATCGAGGCAGACGAGAAGAGGTGGGAGCACTATGGGCTTTAAGTTTGAGAAGCCGCAGAAGGCGCGTAAAGAGGCTAAGGCGGCCGAGGAAGCGCAGCTGACCGACCACCAGAAAAGCTACCGAGACCGCGAGAAGCGCGAGGAGAAGCGCTTTCAGATGGCCGTCGATTCCGGCTTCTGGATCTGCTTCTGCTTCCATGACGCCGAGGAGCGCGGGCGCTTCGCCGATCTGGTCAAGGCCGATGCCGAGGGTTGGACGTTCGGCGACGTAATCCGCCCCGTGTTCGAGGAGCGCATAGGCCTTCAGAACAAGCGGCAGTTCAAGCCGAAGGAGCAGAAGGGCACGCCGATGCCGAACCCGCTCGATTCGGTCGAGACCACCGACAGCCTCGAAGGCGACAGCTTCGCCGAGGCCGATGCCATACTCAAGGCGTTCGAGTCGCTTGAGGTTAAGCCCTACTACGACAACGTTTGGAGCAGCGCCCACTACGTCGTGTGCGTGTTCCGCGACTCCGACGACCTCGAAAGCTTCATCAGGGAGTATGCCCTGGCGAAGTACGGCGACCTGTACATGGACGGGTCGAAGATCCTTGAGGCCCTTGAGGCCTAAGGCCAATCTCACGCGCATAGGAAAATCAAGGCGTCCTTCGGGACGCCTTTTTTGTTCCCGAAAACGAGAGGAGGCAGGCATGTTCGGTCGTATTCGCCGCGCAGCGGGAAACATCGCCAACCGAGTGCGCTCCGCGTTCAATCGCGGTCGCGGCAGCTTTTCCGGCCGCTCCTCCTACTAAGGGGGAGCCCAGGGCCAGCGCGATCATAAGGCGCTGGCCCTTTCCATCGTCAAAGCAAAACAGAGAGGAGTGAACGCATGGCAGCCAAGCGAGAGAAGCCCACGCTTCCCACCGACACAGATTGGCCCGCCGAGACCGTCACATGGTTCAACGCGTGGCGCGACGACCGTTGCAGCGACCGTTGGGACGAGCGCCAGTGGCAGTACGTCATGGACACCGCCATCGTCCACGCCCTCGTGTACGGCTCCAACGACTTCGGCGCGCTCGCCGAGCTTGACAAGCGCCTGCGCTTCATGGGCCTCACGTTCGAGGACTAGCCATGAACGACCAGAACCTCATCAAGCCGAAGCGCGACCAGACGCCCGAGCAGCGCCGGGCCGCCGCCTCGAAGGCAGGCAAGGCCGCCGCGAAGAAGCGCCGCGAGAAGAAGCAGCTGCAGGAGATCGCCAAGACCGTGCTGCACATGCCGTTCGAGGGTACCGATGCCGAGCTGGACGAGCTGGAGGGCATGTCCTTCGAGGACTACCCCGACCGCAAGCTCACGGTATCCGAGATAAGCGTGCTCAAGGTCGCCAAGAAGGCCATGAAGGGAGACATCGCCGCGTTGCAGTTCCTCCGCGACACCGCCGGCGAGAAACCCGTCGAGAAGGTCGAGGTGGCAGCGGACGTGTCGCATGCGGCCGAGGAGATCGGCAAGCTGATAGAGGCGAAGCGCCATGCCGACAAGGGCTGACCTCATCGACCTGGTGTACGACTGCCCCGCCGACATCGCCGTGAAGCTCGGATACGACAAGCTCACCGACCTGCACAACAAGTGGATCAAGGACATGGTGTTCGGCACCGAGGACGAGACCATCCAGGCGCACCGAGGCTCCTTCAAGACGACGTGCCTGCACATCTCGTTCGCATTCATCCTCGTGCTGTTCCCCGGCGAGCGCGTCATATTCCTGCGCAAGACCGACGACGACGTGGCGGAGGTCATGACGGCCACGGCCAACGTGCTGCAGTCAGAGTGGTTCCAGGCCCTCGGGCGCATGCTATACGGCACCGACCTCGTGATAACCAAGGCCACGCAGTCGTCGGTGTCGACGAATCTCAAGCAGGGCGTGTCCGGCGCACCCCAGCTGTTGGGGCTGGGCTGCGGCGGCTCGCTCACCGGCAAGCACGCCGACAAGGTGTTTACCGACGACATCGTGAACGTGAAGGACCGCGTGTCGGCAGCCGAGCGCGAGCGTATCAAGCTGCTGTACATGGAGCTGCAGAACATCCGCAACCGAGGCGGGCGCATCTTCAACACGGGCACGCCCTGGCATAAGGACGACGCCTTCCAGCTGATGCCTAACATCCGCCGGTGGAGCTGCTTCGAGACGGGCCTCATGAGCCGCGAGGACATAGAGCGCGTGAGGGCCAGCATGTCGCCGTCCCTGTTCGCGGCGAACTACGAGCTGAAGCACATCGCCGACGAGGACGCCATGTTCACCAACGCGCAGTTCTTCAAGGAGCCGCAGCTGTTGGCAGACGGCATAGGCCACATAGACGCGAGCTACGGCGGCGCGGACTACACGGCCTTCACATGCGTCAGGGAGAAGGGCGGCACCTGGTACGCGCACATCCGCATGTGGCACAAGCACGTGGACGACTGCCTCGACGAGATACTGAAGGAGTGCAAGGCCCTGCGCATAGGCACGATCTTCTGCGAGTCGAACGCCGACAAGGGCTACCTGCGCAAGTCCATCATCCGCAGGGGGCACCCGTGCTGCTCCTACCAGGAGGCGGAGAACAAGTACATCAAGATAAGCACGCACCTGCGCAGCCAGTGGGCCAACGTGAGGTTCCTCGACTGCGAGCAGTACCCGCTCGACGCGGACGCATTGAACCAGGTGCTCGACTACAGCGAGAACGCAGCGCACGACGACATGCCTGATTCGCTCGCAAGCGCGATAAGGCAGTGGCAGAGCAAGCCAGGCGTGAAGTTCTTCAAGGGAGGCATATAAGTGGCGCACGAGTTCCATTCCTTCTACTACGACCAGATGCAGCGCGAGCCGGAGACGGAGGACTTCCGCGTGCCCGCGGGCACCGAGATGACGCCCGAGCTGCTGCAGCGGCTAATCGACGAGTTCGAGCAGTCCCACAAGCCGCGCTACGAGTACCTGGACGCGGCCTACAGGGGCCATTACGCCATCTTCGACCGCGCCTGGCGCAGGAAGCCCGACTACAAGCCCAACAACCGCATGGCGGCGGACTTCGCCTACACCATCACGCAGACGTTCGAGGGCTATTTCATCGGCGTGCCCATGACGCTTTCAGTGCGAAACGCCGATGGGATGCCCGATTCGCGGAAAAGCTCCGTGGAGGCGTTCATCGCCGAGTTCACGGCGAGAAACCTTCAGGAGGACGTGGACGCAGAGCTTTCGAAGATGGCCTCCAAGTTCGGCCATGCCTACGAGATGCTTTACCAAGACGAGGACGGCATGCCGCGTTCCATCGCGGTCGCGCCGCTGACCGCCTTCATGGTGTACGACGACTCCGTGCTGAAGCGCCCGCTGTTCTTCGTGCGCTGGTTCTACGGCGACGACGGGGCCATCAAGGGCAGCTGGTCGGATGCCGCGCAGGTGGTCGATTTCGCCCGCACAAACGATGGCTTCGCCTTCGGCGAGCCTAGCGCGCATTCGTTCGGAAGCGTGCCCGCGGTCGATTTCCGCCAGAACACCGAGGGGCGCGGCCTCTACGAGGGCGTGCTGTCGCTCATCGAGCAGTACAACGCCGTGCTGTCCGAGAAGGCCAACGACGTCGAGTACTTCAGCGACTGCTACATGGTGGTCAAGGGCAAGGAGCTTGACGAGCCCGAGATAGAGAATATCCGCGAGAACAAGATCATCAACCTGTTCGGCGAATCGACCGAGGGCCTCGACGTGATGTTCCTCGTGAAGCCGAACGCCGACGGCGTGCAGGAAAACCTCATCAACCGCCTGGAAACGCTCATCTACAAGACCGCCATGGTGCCCGACATCACCGACGACAACTTCGCCACGGCCTCCGGCATAGCGCTCAAGATGCGCATGATGCCCATGAGCAACCTGGCGCGAAACAAGGAGTTGAAGTTCAGGCGCGGCGTGCAGGAGCGCATGCGCCTTCTGGCCGCCTATCCCAACGCCGATTTCGCGGACGACGACTGGCAGGCCGTGGAAGTGACCATGCACCGCAACATGCCCGACGACCTGCAATCCGAGGCAAGCGTGGCCGGGCAGCTCTCTGGCATCGTGTCCGAAGAGACCCAGCTTTCCGTGCTCTCGTGCGTGAGCGACCCGAAGGCAGAGATGCAGCGCAAGCGCGACGAGCAGGAAGAGAAGGCCGACGCCATAAGCGGCGGCATGCCCACCAATAGGACGGCTCAAGCCGATGACACCGAAGAGGAAGGAACCAACGATGAAGGTAGCGATCTATAGCCGAGGCAAGCGCCTTGCCATCCGCGAGCAGCCGAGCGCAGAGGCGCCAATTATCGGAACGATGGGCAGCGGTTGCGCCGCGCACGTCGAGGATGCCGCACCCGGATGGCTTGAGCTGACCATGGGCGGCTACATCCGCGAAGACCTCGTGACGGTCGGCTCCCTGGTGGATACGACAACGTACGCAATCAAGGAGCAGCCGAGCGGTGCGCCGCAGCCCGAGGCGGAACAGCAGCAGGAAGCGCCTGCGCAAGAGGCCGAACC
>USKL01000071.1 GCA_900555225.1 uncultured Collinsella sp. | reverse complement strand
TGCCGATACGCCGGTTGCCTCGCGCCGCCAGCGTGCCTACCAGATCTTTAACGACGAGAAGGCTTTTGACGGCAAGCACGGTGAGCGCCTGATCAGGCGTATGACCGAAAAGGGCATCAGCATGCAGGCGATCAAGGTCGCCCCCAATCGCCCCGTGCACTTTACGGGCTTCTTTACGCTGGGAGCCGACAAGCCGTTCATTATGGTCGAGAACCTGGACACCTACGACGAGATCGTCAAGCTGCTGCGTGGCCGCAAGCACGCCAAGCTCTTTGGCATCAAGGTGGGCGGCGTGATTTTTGGCGGCGGCTGCAAAGCGAGCGTCTCGCACGCACTGGATGATTATCTGGCCGAGATTGGCTATCGCTTTAACTACGTCTACTACGTGGGCGATATCGATCGCGAGGGCGCGCGCATCGTCGAGCAGGCTCGCAATGCCAATGTGGTTGAGATTCGCCTGCATGCCGGCATGTACCGCGCCATGCTCGCCGAGCATAAGCGTCGCGTGAAGGCCGGCGGAGAGTGCGAGCCCGCGGCTGCCAACCAGGGTGTGCCGCAGAACCTGGCAGCGACGATCAAGGATCTGCCCATGGTTACGCGCGTGCAGTTCCGCAACGTGCTGCGCGAGGGCGGGCGCATTCCGCAGGAGATTCTGATGACCGCAGACTATCGGGACTCGGGAAGCTTCGACCGCATGCTCAACAACTAGGGCGTTCGGTCCCGGGAGAGCGGGGACACCGGCTTAGGTTTCCTGCTCTACAGTCCTGCTCACGACGGAGGCCACATTAAGTGGCCTCCTGTTCGTGCGGAACTCGCGATAAACTTAACCCCCACACCCCTCACGCGGCGGGCAACCGTCGTTGGGCTTATCACTGACACGAATAAACCGCTTGCATATCGTCTGCTGGCTTGGCACGGTACAATACTTGCAGCTTTAATTCATGAATTAGTGGAGTTATTGATGGCAGAATCTCGTGCGGAGCGTAAGGCTCGTCGTGCTTTGATCGAGGCGGCTGAGGGGTCAGAGGAGAAAAAATCTTCTAAGAAATCCAAGTCGTCTCAGGACGCGAAGGGTAAGTCGGCCAAGGGCAAGGCTAAGGCCAAGCGTCCCGGCTCTCGTCGGAACGACGATAAGGCATCTCAGACTCGCTCCAAGCGCCCGTATAAGAATCCGGTTCCGTCTGCGCGCAAGGCCGTTGATCCCAAGTCTCCTTGTTCCATCATGAAAGCTTGCGGTGGGTGTACGGCGCTCAATCGTCCTTATAAGAAGCAGTTGGCAGCCAAGCAGGCCGCCATGGAGGAGCTTTTTGCTACCCTTTGCGAGCGCGAGGGCATTAGCGTCGACCCCATTCGCGGTATGGGCGTCACCCTGGGCGACCCGGGCAAATATCCTGCGCCGCGCGGTTTTCGCCATAAGGCCGCCACTCCCTTTGCCCCCGGCAAAGAAGGCACTGTCCGGTGCGGTTTCTTTGAGCGCGGCACGCACAAGATCGTTGCCGTACCCGAATGCCCCGTCGAGGCACCGGGCGCCCGTCAGATTCTCAACGGCATCGCACGCGAAGCTGAGCGGCTGCATATTCCCGCCTTTAATGAGGACAAGCATCTTGGTTTGCTTCGCTATGCCGTCGTCCGCTGCGGTTGGCGTACCGACCAGGTCATGGTCACGCTCGTGACCGCTCAGCGCGACTTGCCGCATGCGCAGGAGTTCTTTGAGGCTGTCGCCGCACTCAATCCGCACATCGTCACCGTCGCCCAAAACATCAACGGACGTCCCGGCAACGCCATCCTCGGCGAGGAAACCCGCATTGTATATGGCGCCGAGTGCATGCGCGACCAGCTGCTCGGCTGCGAGTTCGATATCTCCCCCACCGCGTTCTACCAGACCAACCCGCAGCAGACCGAGCTGCTCTATCAGCTCGCTATCGACGGCATGGATTTGCACCAGGGCGATGTGCTCATGGATGCCTACTGTGGCAGCGGTACCATCGGTCTTTGCGCAGCTAAAGATGCCCAGAACAAGGGTATCGGCATTATGCTGCTCGGCGTGGAGCGCAACCCGGCGGGCATTGCCGACGCACGTCGCAATGCCGAGCTCAACGGCCTCACCCGCAGCGCTTGGTTTATGGCCGACGATGCGACCGACTATATTCTCGATGCCGCCGATAACAACGAGCGCGTCGACGTCCTTTCCATCGACCCGCCGCGCGCCGGTTCCACCCCCGAGTTCCTCGACGCCGCCTGCGCACTTAAGCCGCGCCGCATCACCTACATCAGCTGCAACCCCGTCACTCAAGAGCGCGACCTGCACCAGCTCCTCGACGGAGGCTATCGCCTGCTCAAGATCACGCCAGTCGACATGTTCCCTCACACCGACCACACCGAAACCGTAGCGGTCCTCGAACGCCGCTAACCAACCTCAGTAGATTTTTGGGACAAGAAAGGGGGCGACCCGTCTGGGCCGCCCCCCCTCGCTTGGTTTATAAATTCCGCTACATCCCATTGCGCAGATCGCACACGCCGGCTGCCGCCATCTCGCGCAGCAGCGTCTCGCGATCGCGCGTCACGATCAGATCCAACGGGAAGTGAATCTCGTCGAGCATCTTGCGAGCGTAATCGAGCTTACCAATTGCCATGCCAATGTGCGCATCGGTCGACACGCCAATGCCCACGCCCAGCTCGGCGCAGCGCTCGGCAATCTTGCGGCATACGGCCCAATGCTCAGTGTCGACACCGTGTTCAAGACTATGGTTGTTGATCTCGATAATCTTGTGCTTGGCCTTAGCTGCCAACAGCACTTCGTCGATATCGAACGGCACGCCCGAACGCCCCGTGTGACCCAGCATGAACACCTTGGGGTGCTCCAGGGCATTGATATACATCTCGGTCGTCTGGGCCAGCGTCGCGCCCTCAGCAATCTGCGGATTATGCACGCTTGCAACCAAATAATCCAAATTACGCGTAACCAAATCGAACAGTGAATGCTGACGGCTGTACGAATCGCCGGCGATATCGAGCGTGACAGGAGTGTCCTCGCCAAACAGGCTTCCGTCCAGCGAAACGATATCGGCCTCGGCACCACGCAGCACCAGCACGCCGCTCCAAATGCGCGGCCAGATATCCTGGTTGATAAAGAATTGGTAACTGCGCAGGTCATTGGGGCAAGCCGTAACCATAGAGCTCAAATGGTCGGCAGATCCGAGCACCTGCAGACCACGCTCTGCCGCCCAGTACACATTCTCCTCAATGGTCGAATATGCATGCGCAGAGAACATCGTATGGGTATGAATGTCACAAGAAAGCAGGTAGGGCATCAGGTCTCCTTATCTGGCACGGCCGTCGCTTATATTCATTGTACGCATAGCCTTCGATAGTCGTAAAACCACTCCATCCCAAAGACACAACGTCCATGACAACGGGGTCCGGCTTAACACCAAACCCCGTTTCACGTAAAACATTGTAGGCAGAGCGCTTTACTTTTAACGATACTCGTCCGCCAACTGTTTCCAAGCGGGTAGCGAATTGACAATCGTTTCGTAGCTCACGCAATAGCCCAGTCGGAACCAACCCGGCATACCAAAGCTGTCCGAGGGAACCGCAAGCAACTCATACTTCTTTGCGCGCTCGCAAAACGCATTCGCATCGGGCTCCAATGCTTTCACCCATAGGTAGAACGCGCCATCCGGCTCAACATAGGTGTAGCCATACTCCGCTAGTGCGTCGGTAAGCGCGGTGCGGTTGCGTGCATAGGCCTCAACGTCACTCGGCTCATCGATGCAGTCGATAATTACGCGCTGAAAGAGCGCCGGCGCGCACACGAAGCCCAGCGTACGGGCGGCACCGGCAACGGCCGGCATCAGACGGGCAGCCTGCGGATTGGTGTTGGGAACCAAGATCCACCCCACGCGCTCACCCGGCAGCGACAGCGACTTGGAATACGAGTAGCACACGATGGTGTGCTCGTAGATCGAGGGCACCCAAGGCACCTCGGCACCGTACACGATCTCGCGGTACGGCTCATCCGAGATGAGCATAATCGGATTCTCGGGATCGCGCTGAGCGTTGGCCTCGCGCAGAACATTGGCCAGTCGCGTCAGCGTGTCGCGCGTATATACGGCACCGGTCGGGTTGTTGGGCGAGTCGATAATGACGGCTGCCGTCTTGTCGGTGATCGCCTTGAGCACGTTGTCCACGCTCAGCTGGAACGTATCTTCATCGGCGAGCGCCTCAACACACGTACAGCCGGCCTTCTCAATCCAAACGCGATACTCCGGAAAGTACGGGGCGATAACAATAACCTCGTCGCCCGGGTTCGTAACGGCGTTGAGCGTGCAGGTGAGCGAAGCCGCGGCACCCACCGTCATAAAGACGTCCTTACCCTCATAGTTCGTTCCAAAGCGGCGGTTGAGCGATTCGGCGACGGCTGCTCGACATTGCGGCAGGCCCGGAGCGGGGGTGTAGCCGTGTAACTGGTCACTCGGCAGCTCCAGGGCCTTCTTAATGGACTCCGCCACAGCAGCGGGTGCCGGAACGCTCGGATTGCCCAGCGAAAAATCAAATACGTTTTCCGCACCGATCTGCGCCTTGCGCTCAAGGCCATAGCTAAAAATCTCACGGATGATGGAGCTTTCCGCACCGCGAGCATACATAGTTTCGTTGATCATCTGTTCCCCTTTCGCATAGGCGCTATTGTACGCTTTAGCCGAGCAAAGTGCCGCAGCAATGTTGATTGGGGACAGACTTAAATGCGTGAAAACGCTCATTTAAGTCTGTCCCCAATCAACAGACGGCCCCATATCGCTCAAAAGAAAAAGCCTCCGCAGGTTTCCCCGCGGAGGCTTTCGCCACAAAGACTATTTGTCGGCGTCGGTGTCGGCATCGACGACGGCATGGTCATCGTCAGCATCATCGGATGCGGCTTCGGCATCCTCCTGCATGGCCGCCTGCGCAAAGGCCGCGGCATCAGCCGCCAGCTCTTCCTCGCTCATACGAGGCGCGCGCTTCTTGGTCGGCATGCCGGCCGCCTTGGCATTGCGCTCCTCCTTGGCCGCCAGGATATCGTCCTCGCGCTCAAGATAGGCGTCCCACTCGTTGTCGAGCAGGGCGTTCACGGCGTCACCTTCGACGGTCTCGCGCTCAAGCAGCACCTTCGCCATCAGATCGAGCTGATCGCGACGGGCGTCCAGGATCTCGACCGCACGACGATGGGCCTCACGCATGATGCGCTGAACCTCGATATCGATGCGGCGCGCCGTCTCCTCGGAGTAATCCTGATGATCGGCGTAATCGCGACCAAGGAACACCTGATGTTGCGCCTCGCCAAACACTTGCGTGCCCAGCTCCTCGCTCATGCCCAGGCGCGTGACCATCTCGCGCGCCATCTTGGTTGCGCGCTCCAGATCGTTGCTCGCGCCCGACGTAATGTCATCGCACATGAGCTCCTCGGCAACGCGACCGCCCAAGAACACGGCGAGCTCGTCGAGCATCTCGTTCTTGGTCTTGAGGAAGTGGTCCTCCTGCGGAAGCTGCAGCGTGTAGCCCAGCGCCTGACCGCGGCTGACGATCGAGATCTTGTGGACCGGATCGGAGTGCTCCAGGATGTGGCCCACCAGGGCATGACCGCTCTCGTGGTAGGCAATTGTGGTGCGCTCGGCCTCGGTCATCACGCGACCCTTGCGCTGCGGTCCGGCAATCACGCGCTCCATCGATTCCTCGACCTCGTCCATCGAGATCACGGAACGATGACGGCGAGCGGCCAGCAGCGCAGACTCGTTGAGCAGATTTGCCAGATCGGCGCCGGTGAAGCCAACGGTCATCTGGGCGAGCTTCTCAAACTTAACGTCCTCGTCCATCGGCTTGTTCTCGGCATGCACGCGCAAGATCTGCTCGCGGCCCTTCACGTCCGGACGGTCGACCGTAACTTGACGGTCAAAACGACCGGGACGCAGCAGCGCCGGATCCAGAATGTCGGGGCGGTTGGTGGCGGCGATCAGGATGACCGACTCGCTTTCCTCAAAGCCGTCCATCTCGACCAGCAGCTGGTTGAGCGTCTGCTCGCGCTCGTCGTGGCCGCCGCCCAAGCCGGCTCCGCGCTGACGTCCCACGGCATCGATCTCATCGATGAAGATGATCGACGGGGCCTGGGACTTGGCCTCCTTAAAGAGGTCACGCACACGGCTGGCGCCGACACCTACGAACATCTCGACAAAGTCGGAACCCGAGATGCTAAAGAACGGCACGCCCGCCTCGCCGGCAACGGCCTTGGCCAGCAGCGTTTTACCGGTGCCCGGAGGGCCAACCAGCAACACGCCACGCGGGATCTTGGCGCCCAGCTTGCGATAGCGATCCGGATCGCTCAAAAAGTCACGGATCTCCTCGAGCTCCTCGACTGCCTCGTCCACTCCGGCAACGTCTTCAAACTTGACCTTGGGGCGTGTGGCCTCGTTGGTCTTGGCGTTGGTCTTGCCAAACTGCATGTTCCTGTTGTTGGCGCCCATCATCTGGCGCATAAAGTAGAACATGATGGCGATAAGGGCGATCGTCGGAAGCACACTCATCGCCAAGTCGCCCCAAAAATCGGGATCGTTGGTGTTGACGATGTACTTGGTATCGGGGTGCTCCGCCATGAGCTCGGCAAGCGAATCGGAGCCGACATAGGTCGAAGAGAAGCTCTTGAGCTCGCTCGTATCGCCCTTGTCCTTTTTTGTCTTCCAGTAATGACCCGTCACGCTTCCGTCTTGAACCGTATAGGTCAGATCTTCGACGCGATCCTGCTTGATGGCGCTGACCATCTCGCTCGTCGCGAGCTTAACGGTATTGCTGGAGCTGGCAAAGCCGGAACCCATATTAAAGAAGGCATAGCCCAGAAGCGCGCAAGCCAAAAGAAAATACAGCCAGCCCGTACGCGTGGGCTTCTTGCCTCCGGGCATCCCCGGGATCTTTGGGTCCCGGGGAGTCTGGGAATTGTTGTCGTTACGGTCGTCGGGCATCTTACGAATAAACCTCCGGTTTCAAAATGCCCAGATACGGAAGGTTGCGATAGCGCTCGGCATAGTCGAGGCCGTAGCCCACCACAAAGGCATCGGGAATGGTGTAGCCGACATAATCGGCGTAGATCTCCTGCTCCCGGCGGGCGGGCTTATCCAGCAGCACGCATACCTTCAGGGAGGCGGGATTGCGCTCCTTGAGCATCTTGGTGAGCTGGTGCAGGGTGTTGCCGGTATCCAGAATGTCCTCCACGATGAGGACATTGCGGCCGGCGATATCGGAATTAAGATCCTTGGCCACATGGATATTGCCGGAGGAGGTGGTGCCGTTGCCGTAGCTG
>USKL01000070.1 GCA_900555225.1 uncultured Collinsella sp. | reverse complement strand
CGTCTGCTGGTGGCGCTCTCGCGTCACCCTAATGCGGCCGGCGTGCTGTTCCTGTCGCTCGGTTGCGAGAACTGCACACACCAGCAGGTGCTCGACGAGCTCGGTGACTTCGATCACGAGCGCGTTCGCTTTCTCACCTGCCAGGATGTAGCCGACGAGCAAATCGAGGGCCACAAGATTCTGGCCGAGCTGGCAGACCTGGCAAAGCAGTCCAAGCGCGAGCCCATTCCGGCCTCCGAGCTGGTCATTGGTCTTAAGTGTGGCGGCTCCGACGGTCTTTCGGGCATTACCGCCAACCCCACGATCGGTCGCGTGAGCGATATGGTCGTCGCCCGTGGCGGCACGTCGGTGCTTACCGAGGTGCCCGAGATGTTTGGCGCGGAGAGCATCCTGCTCGACCGTTGCGAGAACGAGCAGGTCTTTAACGCTGCCTCCGACATGCTCAATGGATTTAAGGACTACTTTATTAGCCACGGCGAGGTCGTCTACGAGAATGCCGTGCGCAAAGAAGGTCGTTGCGGCCAGGATGACCATGGCCGAGTTGATCGCCCAGCCCACGCCCATCGAAAAGAGCGTGTCGAAGAGCTCGTAGCGCAGACGTTCCTCGATAACCTGCTCGCCTTGGCCTTCGAAGTGCATGGATTGGATGACCTCGGAGTGTAGAAAGAGGTTGTGGGGCATAACGACCGCACCCAGGACACTAACGATAATCGCGGCCGAGCCGGTGGGCATACTGGGTGTGATCCAGCTTGCGGCGGCCTGCGGCCAGTCGACCTTGACCAGCGTAAGCTCAGCCAAAAACGAGAGTCCTACCACGCCTACGAAGGCGATGATCCATCGCTCGGCGCGCTTGTAGGAGCTCGTCATGAGCATCGCCATCGATACTGCCGCCACGATGACGCAGCCCGCGCGCACGGGCAGCCCAAAGAGCATCTGGAGCGCGATCGCACCGCCCAGGACTTCGGCCATGGCGGTGGCGATGGTCGCGAGATAGGCGCTGGCAAGCACCGTGCGCCCAACGAAGCGGGGAAGGTAACGTGTCGTGGCCTCGGCAAGACAGGCGCCCGTGGCGATACCCAGGTGTGCCGCGTTGTGCTGCAGCACAATGAGCATAATTGTGGACAGCGTGACGATCCACAGCAGCGCGTAGCCAAACTGCGAGCCCGCGGCCATATTGGAGGCCCAGTTGCCCGGGTCGATAAAGCCGACGGTCACGAGCAGCCCGGGGCCGA
The DNA here is from genome assembly GCA_900555225.1 of uncultured Collinsella sp. GTDB lineage: Bacteria > Actinomycetota > Coriobacteriia > Coriobacteriales > Coriobacteriaceae > Collinsella. The sequence goes on along the minus strand of USKL01000070.1, from coordinate 6,094 downwards.
CATGCCGCGCAATGTCTAGGCCTCCGTGACCACCGGTACGCCGGGAGCCAAAGTGTTGTTTGAGATGGTTGAGCATGGTGCGCTCCTGCGTGCCGTTTGTTTGACGCCGCAAAGGATACCCGTTTTATGCTAGAAAGTTAACCAAGACTAACAAAATTGTTGTATTTGAATAGGATGGTGAAAGGGGATTGCCGAAATGTCTCGATTTGTAACAACTAGGAATGGAAATTGGGCCTAGGTGTTACAGATCAAGGCAGGAAGAAATGGTCCTATGGAAAATCTCGATCTGTAACAGTTAGCTGCAAAAACCGGCCCTTCGTGTTACAGATCGAGACAAACCAAAACTGTCCTGCAGAAAATCTCAACCTGTAACATCTAAGCGCCAAAATTGGCTCCTCCTGTTACAGATTGAGATGTTTGAAGCGGTGAGCTTACAGGTCGAACTTGGGCCCTTGTTGCCGTCCTTGAGGTCGGCGGTGTCCACTCGTAGGGCGTGCGTTACGCGATTGTTTCGAAACGGGCGGGAAACACAACGGGCCGGCGATGCACCTAGTATGCCTAGTCAACTGACTGTCTAACACCTAGGGGAGGATCGCGATGCAGGCAGATTTCGCTCAGCAGCGGGGCCTTTATCGCCCCGAATTCGACCACGATGCATGTGGCATCGGCGCGCTCGCCGATATCAACGGTGAGCGCCATCACCAGATTCTGGACGATGCACTGTCCATTCTGGTCAACTTGGAGCACCGCGGCGGCACGGGACTCGAGAAGAACACCGGCGACGGCGCTGGCATCCTGTTCCAGGTTCCGCATCACTTTTTCCGTAAAGAGGCTCAAAAGTGCGGCCAGATTCTGCCGGCAGAGGGCGACTATGGCGTGGCCATGCTGTTCTTCCCGCAGGACGACAAGGGCGTAGAGGATGCCCGTCGCGTGTTTGAGGAGGGCTGCGCCGAGGCCGGCGTGCCGCTGCTCTTTTGGCGCGAGGTGCCCGTCGACCCGCACGACCTGGGTGAGACGGCCCGCGCCTGCATGCCTACTATCCTGCAGGCTTTCCTGGGCCGTCCGGACGATACGCCCGCCGGCGACGCCTTCGAGCGCCGTCTGTACGTGTGCCGCCGCACCATCGAAAAGAAGGCCGACGCCGAGTTCGCCCTGCGCGACAAGATCTTCTATGTGTGCTCCATGAGTTCGCGCACCATCGTGTACAAGGGCATGCTTGTGGCCACGCAGATGCGCCGCTTCTTCATCGATCTCAACGACGCCGCCGTCAAGACGGCCGTGGCGCTCGTCCACTCGCGCTACTCCACCAACACCACGCCCAGTTGGGAGCGCGCGCACCCCAACCGCTTTATCATCCACAACGGCGAGATCAACACCCTCAAGGGCAACGTCAACTGGATTCGCGCCCGCGAACCCAACCTGTACAGCCCCGTGCTGCAGCACGATCTTGAGCGCGTGATGCCCATCATTAACCGCGAGGGTTCCGACTCCGCGATTCTGGACAACGTGCTTGAGTTTTTGGTCATGAACGGCCGTCCGCTCACGCGTGCCGCGTCCATGCTGCTGCCCGAGCCGTGGGACCACAACGACAGCCTGAGCGAGGAGCGCCGCGCCTACGACGCCTACCAGTCCATGCTCATGGAGCCCTGGGACGGCCCGGCCGCCATCGCCTTTACCGACGGCCGTACCCTGGGTGCTGCCCTCGACCGCAACGGCCTGCGTCCCGCCCGCTACTATGTGACGCGCGACGGTCGCTTTATGCTGGCAAGCGAGGTGGGCACCATCGAGGTGAGCCCCGAGAACATCCTGACGAGCGGCTGTCTGGGGCCGGGCCAGATGCTCGAGGTCGACTTTGCCCGCGGTCGCGTCATCTACAACGACGAGCTGCGTGCCCGTTACGCCAAGGAAAAGCCCTACCGTGATTGGATTGCCGAGGAGACGCTGACCGTCGACGCGCTCGATGAGCCCGTTGCGGCAACACCCGCCGAGGACGACGAGGTGCCTACCGCCGTGCGTATGGCCAAGCTCGGCTATCACTGGGATGATGTTGACGAGGTCGTGCGCCCCATGGCCCAGCAGGGCAAGGCACCGCTCGCTTCGATGGGTATCGATGCGCCGCTAGCCTGCCTGTCCAAGAAGACGCGTTCGTTCTTCGATTACTTCTATCAGCTGTTCGCCCAGGTCACGAATCCGCCGATCGATGCCCTGCGCGAGCATATGGTAACCTCGACCACGCTCTACCTGGGCAACCACGGTAACCTGCTCGAGGACTCCCGCACGGCCTGCCAGCTGGTGCGCCTGGAGCGCCCGTTGCTCAACGAGGAGGAGTTCGACCGCATCTGCGCCATCGACCGCGTGGGCTTTAAGACCCGTCGCTTCCGTGCCGTCTACCGCCGCGACGCCGGCGAGGGCGCGCTGCAGGCTGCGCTTAAGCAGCTTGCCGAGGACGTTGAGGCTGCGGTCCGCGACGGTGTGAACATCGTGGTGCTGAGCGATCGTGCCGCTGCGGGCGAGGTGCCCGTGCCGTCGCTGCTCGCTGTGGGCTGCGTGCACAACCACCTGATCCGCGCCGGCGTGCGTACCTTTGCCGACATCGTGGTGGAGTGCGGCGATGCCGTGTCTCCGCACGACTTTGCGGCGCTGGTGGGCTACTCCGCGAGCGGCATCTATCCGTACAACGCGCATGCGTGCATTCGCGATCTGGCGGCGCGCGGCGACCTGGACGTGACGGCCGAGCAGGGCATCGACAACTACAATAAGGCCGCGACGGCGGGTATCGTCTCCATCATGTCCAAGATGGGCATCTCCACGATCCAGAGCTACCAGAGCAGCCAGATCTTCGAGGCCGTCGGCATCTCCAAAGACGTCATCGACAAGTATTTCACCGGCACGGTGAGCCGTGTGGGCGGTATGGGTGTCGAGGACGTCGAGCGCGAGCAGAACGAACGCTACGACGCCGCGCTCGCCATCCTTAAGAGCCCGGCTCCCGATCAGCTGCCCACACTGGGTCTGACTAAGTGGCGCCCGCTCGGCGGCGAGGATCACCTCATCGATCCGCAGACTGTCTACTTGCTGCAGACCGCCTGCCGTGAGGACAGCTACGACACCTTTAAGGAGTACAGCGCCCGCCTGCACCGCACCGGCCGTGCCGTGCGCCTGCGCGACCTGCTCGACTTTAACGCGGGCATGCGCACGCCGGTGGCGCTTGACGAGGTGGAGAGTGCGCGCGACATCGTGCGACGCTTTAACACCGGCGCCATGTCGTATGGCTCCATCAGCAAAGAGGCGCACGAGTGCATGGCCATCGCCATGAACCGCCTGCACGGCCGTTCCAATTCCGGCGAGGGCGGCGAGGATCCGCGTCGCGAGACCCCACTGGCTAACGGTGACTCCAAGAACTCCGCGATCAAGCAGGTAGCAAGTGCGCGATTTGGCGTGACGAGCCGCTACCTGTGCAGCGCCTTCGAGATTCAGATCAAGATGGCTCAAGGCGCAAAGCCTGGCGAAGGCGGCCACCTGCCTGGTAAGAAGGTGTATCCCTGGATCGCCGAAGTTCGCCAGTCTACTCCGGGCATTGGCTTGATTTCGCCTCCGCCGCATCATGACATCTACTCCATCGAAGACCTGGCACAGCTCATCTTCGACCTGAAGAACGTGAACCCACGGGCAAAAATCAGCGTGAAGCTGGTGGCAGAAAGCGGTGTGGGCACCATTGCCGCCGGTGTGGCAAAGGCAAAGGCCGATTTGATAGTCATCTCGGGTGCAGAGGGCGGTACGGGAGCCTCTCCTGCATCATCCATCCGCTATGCCGGCATCTCGCCCGAACTCGGTTTGAGCGAAACGCAACAGACACTGGTGCTGAACGGCCTGCGCGGACAAGTGATGCTGCAAGTGGACGGACAGCTCAAAACAGGCCGCGACATCATACTGATGGCAATGCTCGGAGCCGAAGAATTCGGCTTCGCCACCAGTGCCCTGATTGTACTGGGTTGCGTAATGATGCGCAAATGTCACCAGAACACCTGCCCCGTAGGGGTGGCGACACAGAACGAAAAACTGCGCAAACGCTTCCGCGGACGCAGCGAGTATCTGGTGAACTTCTTCACGTTCCTGGCGCAGGAAGTACGCGAATACCTGGCGGAAATCGGTGTGGAACGCCTGGACGACATCATTGGACGTACAGACCTTATCGTCCGCAAGCCGGATGACGGAATCAGGAAACATCAGTTGATAAGCTTCGACAAACTACTGGCACGCGTAGACAATGAAGCCGCCATCCGCCACGTCACCGACCAACAGCATGGTATCGACCATGTGAAAGATGTAGAGATGCTACATGCCGCCGCCGAAGCCGTAGAGAACCAGAAAGAAATCTCGCTGGAGTACACCATCGCCAATACCGACCGTGCCTGCGGCGCCATGCTCTCTGGTGTCATTGCCGCAAAATACGGAGAAAAAGGGCTGCCCGAACATACGCTGAACGTGAAGTTCAAAGGCTCCGCCGGGCAGAGTTTCGGGGCATTCCTTGTCCCGGGTGTCAACTTCAAGCTGGAAGGCGAGGCCAACGATTATCTGGGCAAAGGTCTGAGTGGCGGACGCATCGCCGTCCTGCCCCCGGTACGGAGCAACTTCGAGGCGGAGAAAAACACGATTGCAGGCAACACCCTGCTTTATGGCGCCACAAGCGGTGAAGTTTACATCAACGGCCGTGCAGGCGAGCGCTTTGCCGTCCGCAACTCCGGTGCCACAGCCGTAGTGGAGGGTGTAGGTGACCACTGCTGCGAGTATATGACCGGCGGGCGCGTGGTAGTACTCGGACAGACGGGACGCAACTTTGCCGCAGGCATGTCCGGCGGTGTGGCCTACGTATGGAACCGGGACGGCAACTTCGACTATTTCTGCAACATGGAAATGGTGGAACTGAGCCTCATCGAAGAGGCCTCCTACCGCAAGGAACTGCACGAGCTCATCCGCCAGCACTACCTGTACACCGGTTCCAAACTGGCACGCACCATGCTCGATGACTGGCCACGCTATGCCGACCAGTTCATCCAGGTAGTCCCTATCGAATACAAAAAAGTGCTGCAAGAGGAGCAGATGCAGAAATTGCAACAGAAGATTGCAGAAATGCAACGCGATTATTGAATCGCGAATTAATAATGAAAGAATGAAAGACTGAGGAAATTCCCCTTTCATTCTTTAATTCTTTAACTTTTTAATTTGTTCATCATGGGAGATCCAAAAGCATTCCTCAATATCCCCCGCCAAGAGGCGGGTTACCGTCCGATACACGAACGTATCACAGACTTCAGCCAAGTGGAACAGACACTGAACAGCCACGACCGCAAGCTCCAGGCCTCGCGCTGTATGGACTGCGGCGTACCCTTCTGCCACTGGGCATGTCCGCTGGGCAATAAAGACCCGGAATTCCAAGACGCGCTCTACCGGGGCAAATGGCGCGAAGCCTATCAAATACTGAACAGTACGAATGATTTTCCGGAATTTACGGGACGCATCTGCCCTGCCCTTTGCGAGAAGTCGTGCGTACTGAAACTCTCGTGCAACGAACCGGTCACTATCCGCGAGAACGAAGCCGCCATTGCCGAGGCTGCTTTTCGCGAGGGCTACATCACCCCCCTCCAGCCCGAACGCAACGGAAAGAAAGTAGCCGTCATCGGCGCCGGCCCTGCCGGATTGAGCGTTGCCGTACGGCTGAACGCCAAAGGTTACGAAGTTACCCTATTCGACAGCAAACCGATGCCGGGAGGACTGTTGCGTTACGGCATCCCCAACTTCAAACTGGACAAAGCCGTCATCGACCGCCGCATGAAAATCCTCAAGGCCGAAGGAATCTTGTTCAAGATGGGAGTCCATGTCGATGTACAGAAACTGCCCGTCGGATTCGATGCCTACGCCATTTGTACCGGTACGCCCACCGCCCGCGACCTCTCCATTCCGGGCAGGGAGCTGAAAGGCATCTACTTTGCCCTCGACATGCTGGCACAGCAGAACCATATTCTGGATGGAGATACCTTCCCGAAAGACCAACTCGTTAACGCCCGCGGCAAACGGGTACTCGTCATCGGCGGCGGCG
>USKL01000069.1 GCA_900555225.1 uncultured Collinsella sp. | reverse complement strand
CACGTTTGGAAGAACCAACCGGCAGCCGGCGCAAACGAAGCCAGCTGGTTGGCGATAAATACGCGCTCGTAGGCATTGCGGCCCTCGGGCGTAACCGACGAGTTGGCAAAGATCGCCGCGCCCGACCATTCGCCCACCAGCACGGGGAACCCAGTTGAAATCGCTTCTTTAAGCTCGCGCTTGTTACGCGAAATCGCCGTCGTCAGCCCGCGGGGGCTCGTGATGTCGAGCGCATGCTCGTCGCGGTAATGGTACAGGTGAAGGTCCATGTAGACGTTCTTGTACTTAGCGCCGCGCATAAAATGCTTCCACTCGCCGGGATGCCCCGACGACGAGAAGACGACGATCTTATCCTCGGGCATATACGAACGGACGAGCTCATAGGCATCGCGATAGAAGTTGCGCAGGTAGTGCGCCGGAATGCCATCCGTCATGGTGAAGAGGCTCTTGCGGACACTCATCTGCGGCGTATCCAGCAGCTCAATACCCAGCAGGCTCTCGGCCTCGCCGTAGCGATCGGCCAAGCGCTCGAGCACGTCGAGTGCGACATGACGACCGTTGGTGGACGAATGCCACTCGGCGACAGCCTCCGGCGTGGTGGGCGAATCGTTGGAATCGCCCTGGCCACCGGGCACAGTTGCCAGATCGAGCAGCACGCGGATGTCGTACTTGGCAGCCCACTCAATTGCACGGTCGATGTAGTCGACAACCGAGATGTAGGACGCATCGGACTCCTGCGAGCCAAAGGCATACCAGGGCACCGGCAGACGCACGGCATTGAGACCGATCTGCGCCATGCGACGGAAATCGTCCTCGCTCACAAACGTCTCGTAATGACGGCGCATGCGCTCGTTATAGGCGGCGGTGCCCATGGCCTCCTGCAGCTCGGCCGCGTTGGATGCACCGGTCGCCGCGTATAGCGACGGGGTCACCCAAGGCTCGGGAATAAACCAGCCAGAGAGATTAACGCCGAGTATCCTCTCCATCACTGCCCCCTTCGGATCGTGCAGGCCGAGCCTGCATCGTATTGCATAGGAAAAGTATCGTTTTGAGTATACCCGCGCGTGCGGACAGACGACCGAACGGTCTGTAAAGTGGCGCAAAAGTGGGAGGAATGTCCGGGCAGACGGGCCCGAGATGGCGCGCCAAGATGCACGCGTGCGCTGGAAGTAGGCGGCCGAAAAGCGCGCCCCGTTTTTTCGCAAGAGACTGGGATGCGTTTTCCGCTGGCAGGCCCAACCGGAAAGCGCATCCCGCAATTCCGCGAAATTCCGGGCCACACTTTCCCAAGCGGCCTCAAAGCGGAAAGCGCATCCCGCTCTGAAGCCAAATTCCGGGATGCAGTTTCCGCAGGAGCCCTCGGTAAAAGAAAAGGACCCCTTTGCAGAGGTCCTAGTCAATTCAAGGTGGCGGGGAAGGGAATCGAACCCCTGACACGAGGATTTTCAGTCCTCTGCTCTACCAACTGAGCTACCCAGCCATTTGAGGTGTGCCTTGTTTCAAGGCTTGATTAGTATAACCAAGGACGCGCTCCGGTCAACCGAGAATTTTAAAAAAGTTTTTGAGCGCGACATCGGCCACAATCTCGCTCCTATAGAACGGCACGTCAGAAGCATCAACCGGCCACAAGAAGTTTTCACTCAGTCCCTTAAGCCGGCACGCGTTGGAGAACAGGGGGCGAAACAATAATTGAAGGGCGCTCGAGTGCTGCCCAGGCGCCGGGGCAGGAACACATACGCCAGGGACGTACGTTTTCGTAGCGCTCGAGGACGTTGCCGCTACGGTCGATAAAGGCGATATCGATGGGATAGGCCATAAAGCAGGTGTGAACCGAGGAACAGCGCGGAAACGCCATGACAAGCGGCAGTCCGCTGGCGGCAATCGGCCGCCGTCCCAGCATGCCGCGCAGACGCACGGTAAACGACTCCGCCACCACAAACTCGGCCGGCGTCCAGCCCAACCTGTTGAGCGCCCGCGCGTAGGCGATATAGGACGAGACCGCGGTCACATGACCACCCCCGGACGCCATGGATCGACCGTCACCGCGCGTTCATGCGTGAGCACGGCCGGCGCCCCCAGGGAAACGCCGGCGATGCTCAGCGAACTCGGCCACGGCTCGTAGTGCATGGTGCAGGTATAGGTCCTAAACGTGCCAGAAAGAGAGAGCAGGCCACCATCCGATGACGCCGCGCCTTGCTCGCTCGAGACCTCGACCTGTAAGTCATATCCCTCCATGGCATTCTGAATCTGAGCTTGAACGGTCGCGGAAGCGTCAATGGAGCTCTCGTCACCCTCCCCGCCCGGCGCCACAGCGTGCGCAAGCACGATGTCGGGCACCACGCGGTCGAAGCGCGCGACCGCGCCGGCAAAGATCATGACGTTGTACGCGATGAGAGCCAGCGCGAGCAGGACAGGCGTGACCACGGCCATCTCGACCGTCGCCTGGGCACGCTCCTCGCGCAAGCCCGCGAGAATGCCCATTACGACCCACCGCCAAAAGCTCCCACCAGCGTGGCAACATCGACAGTGAGCGGGATGGAGCCGCCTCCGGGCAGCGGGATCTCCGCAAGTGTGAACACCGCGCCGCTGATGGTGCGCTCGACGTGATATTCCAAAGCCTCGCAAAGTGCCTTGGGGTCAGTCACGCCCAAGGGGATTTTTCGCAGGGTATCTTGAGTTTTGGAGATGCCTGCGATATCGGACCCCGGACTTTTGATGACATTGGCGGTATCGGTCAGCACCGGTTTTCTCAGACGCAAATCGCACGGTTCGAGTCCCAGCGCCGCCACGGAGGACGAAACGGTGTCACCGAGCCAGGACGCGATGGAGCCCAACGCGCCGCTACCCCCTCCCAAGCCACCGATCAGCTCTCCCATAAGCTCGTCGGCCGCACCCTGGATGTCTCCGTACCCCACAAGCAAGCGGCCCCAAACATCCATAATGCCGTCGAGCACGCCGGCAACGCCGCCCGAACGCTCCTCCAGCGTCGAGAAAAACCGCGAGAGAACGTTATTTTGTGCCGTCGCATCATCGGGCGCGAGCACCGCAGCAGAAATTGCACCACGATCGCCAAGCTCAACTGCCGTGTTAAACGAGGAGTTGAGCTCATCGGGACTGGAGATGGCGCCCGAGACCGCAAAGGCGACCACACCGTTGCGACCGGGCGGAGCGATGCGCGGGCGCTCACCGGAAAGTTCTTTGATGGCGGTATCGAACGCATTGCCCGCACGGTCGGCTTCGTCCTCGGTCTGACGCTCGAGCTCAAGCTCCTTGTTGCGACAGTCGACGTAGTCCTCCAGGGCGTCTTTAAACTTGTCAAAGTGATACTCGAAGCCGTTTTCGATAGAGGTTGAAGGCGCCGCAACAGCACCAAGCGACGAAACGCCAAAATGGCACTTGCTGCATTTATCCTGCCCATCGTAATCGGCAACCGAAGCAAATCCGCTCGGCGTTCCTTTCTTATAGTTAGGGCAGGTCGTCCCGTAATGCAGATACGCCTTGTCATCGTTCACGCTCGTCGGCCACACCGCATCGGTATAGAGTTCCGTCGCCCGGACCTCGTCAGAATTGCGCGGCAACAGTGGAATATAGGAGGAAACCCTGTCTCCGTTCTCGGTTATATATGCCCGATCGACCTCCGCGCTCGCATAGGTATAAAACGCCTTACGCGCCGCAGACTCCGCCTTCATCTCGACACTCGAGCCTTGGGGCTTCTCGTTTGCCAGACGCCGATGGTAGTAGTCCTTCGCGCGATCAAGGGCAACTTGAGGCTCCCACGTAACGCTCGATGAGTAATGCGGATTTTGAACACCGGAGAGATCCGTTAGGCTTTTTGCGCGCTCCCACATACACGAACAGCTGCCGACCGAACCTCTATCCGATCCACCGCAATCCGCTAGCCAGGCGCGCTCTTTGGCCTTCGCCGTCTCCTCCGACGCTTTTTGTAGCTCCTCGGCCGCGCGCTCCAGATCTTCCGACGCATCTTTAATGGCATCGGTCGAGATTTCGGATCCTTCGAGCGCAACAAAATCCGACTCGGATGTCCTGGGCACGGCAAGCGCCGTACCGGTATAGGTCACGCCGTCGGTATCCTGCGCCGATACTGCCTGCATGGCGCGCGCGGCAACCAGATACGGCAAGGCGGTCTCGATCTTTTGCAATCCCTTTGACGCGCTTTTGGCAAACTTGTTGCGTGTTTTAATGATCTTGGTCCCCGTGTCGATGATATCGCTGCCAACGACCTCGGCGCCCGGAATGAGGATGGCGACCAAGCCGGTGCCGATCGTGGCAAACCCCGCCAGGCCCAAACTCAAAATGCTCGCATCCACCACCGTGGCGGCCGTGTGATAGGACGACACCACGTTGGCGCCCGCCAGTGCACCGCTATCGGCCGCCACCTGGGTGTCTCCGGCGCGCGACATGCTCCATATCGCCGCGGTCGACGAAAACAGCAGCGTAAGCACCACCAGAATGACAACCGCAGAGGAGAGCGTGGTATAGGCGCCGTCTTCGATAAACAAGTCGATACCGGCACGGCCCATAAAGCCGCCCCGCTTGCGGCGAGCGCCTGGTCGACGGCGGGCCGCAAACCCTTGCGTCGCCCGCAACAGGCAGCGCCTAATCCCATGCAGCAATCCATGAATCATAATCTCCCTCCAGCCATTCGGGACGCGATCGATACGAGACGTCGACCTTGAGCTCGACATAGCCGCCCTCACCCGCACTGCCCATGGCCTGCACAAATGCACCGATCACGGGCAGCGGCTTAACCTCGCCGGCAACAGACACGGACGAAACGCCGCCGGCACCGGCCCGCCCCAACTCGATATCCCACGACAGCGGCCCGCCGGCATGAAAAATCGAGACGTTGGGCACCGCGGCAAGTCTGCGGCGAGTGAACTCCTTAAGGTCATCGTCGTTCTCCACCGTCGTCGTGGTCATAAGCCGCGCGGTCTCGGCGGCGGCAGACTCCATGACCGCGCGCGTATAGAGCAGGCACACCGGCTGCAACGCGAGCAAGATAAGCGTCAAAAACGTCGGCAGCAAAAAGGCGGCCTCGACCGTAGACTGCGCCCGATCCTCACACGCGATATCAATACAGAGCGATGTCCTTGGCACCCGTCGCGGCGTCGATAACCGACGATGGGGCGACGCCATGAGACGCTGCCCGCTCGACCAATGCCGCCAAGCGCCCATCGGTGCCAGCGCGCCAAAGCCCCGCAATCGCCAGCACAATCGACAACAGCGCCACGGTGACGATGGCGTATTCGACGGTCGACTGAGCAGATTCCTCACGCAGGACATCATGCATTTCACGACCCCTCCTTTGACTCCGTTGTTTGCGGAACCAGACGCACGGCACGCAGGCGGCACGAGGCATCGCCGGCATCCGCGGCAACCGTCACCATGTCGACCCAGCCTCGCCCATCGCGCACGATGGCGCCCCATACGTTGCCCTTAATATCGAGATAGCCACTCAGGGCGAGCTGGGCCGTGGGCACCTCGCGGTAGGCGCGCAGCAGGTCTGCCGCTGCCTCGGTCATCGGCCGGTCCTCGGACCATGCGAGCCGAACCGCAATCGCGTTGTCTGCAGACGGCTCCGTCGCACTGGCCGCCCGCTCATCGAGTGCCCGCAAAAAGGTCTGAGCCGTGACGGCGGCATTCTGACCGCCCATAGCCCCCGCGCCTTCCGCTTGTGACACCGCCGCCGAGCCCGATCCCAAATCGGCAGTAGCGCCTGGACGCTGCTGCCGCGCAACACCCAGCCCCCAAAACGTCACCGCTATTGCCACGAGCAAGCAAACGAGCACCAGCGGCGAACCAACAGGCCGCCTGCCTCCTACAGGCTGTTGATGCCGTCTTTGATCGCGTTCCATAGTTCTTCGACTTTGCTCTTAAACGCGACGATGGCGATAATCGCGATCACTACGAGCACGCCGACCAAGATGGCGTATTCGGTAGTGCCCTGCGCGCTCTCCTCCCGCAACAGCGCCTTGGCCCGCTGGCGAGCGCGGATTGCCCGGCAAAAAGTCCAGCTCCAAGCCTTGCCCGCAATGTCGGTCATCGTGTTCATATATTCCTCCCTACATCATCCCGCCTGCTCCCAGCAGCGGGCCCAATATGGACAGAAGCAACGCCGGCAAGATGAGCGTGCCGGTGGGAATCAGCAGCTTGACCGGTGCGCGCTCGATCTCGCGCTCGACTGCGGCGCGATGGGCCGCACGGATCTCGCGACTTTGAGCAGCCAGCGTCTCGGCCAGCGGAGCGCCCAGGGCAAGCGCCTGCCCCACCGTGATGGCAAAGGTCTCGAGCGCCCTCACGTCCAAATCACGCGCGGCAGCCAACAGCTCGGCCTCGCGCGTCCCCACGCCCACCTGCCACGCCATGCAGGCTCGCTCAAGACGGACGGCCCGCCCCAATCGCGCCCTTCATTCGCGCGGTCAGGGCATCAATCACCGAGCAGCCCGCAGCAATGACCAGCACCGCCTCACGCTTGCACGCCTCTGCAATCTTGCGAGCATCCGCACGCTCCAAACCTGTCGCGGTAAATACGCTCAGGGCACACAGACAAGCCGCGGCCCCGACCAGGGCGCTCATAACTCCACCCGCATAATGCGCCGGATAACTACCAGGGCAACGACGTTGAGGGCAAGTCCCAGCACCACGGCGCCCGCACCAGCCGGCATCGCAAGACCGCGGCGAAAGTCTGCCGAAAGCAAAGCCAGTACCGCGCACATGCCCGCCGGCATCGCTGCGACCATGTGTGCCGACATACGCGCCTGCGACGTCTTAACGTCCAGACGGCGTTTGAGCTCAATGCGCTCACCCACCATGCTCGACGCCTCGGACAGCAAGCCGGCAAGCGGAGCCCCGGTACGCTGCGATACTTTGAGCGCCAAGGTGACAAGCGAAAGGCCGGGGGCATCGATGCGAACGAGTAGGTCATCGAGTGCGTCGGTCGCCGAGATACCGCAATCGATTGCCGCTGCCACCCGCAAAAACTCGGTATGCACCGGCTCTTGCGCATGGGCGCCCACAAAGCGCATGCCCTGTGCCAGCGAATGCCCCGAGGCAAGCGACATGGATAACGCCGTGAATGCCTCGGGCATGGCCTCTTCTACATCATGCTGCTCGCGTCGGCGATCGAAGGTGTCACGCGCGGCACCCACGCCAAACGGCGCCACCAGCCCCAAGACAAAGCCGATGGGCGACGACGACGCAACGGCCAGCACAACGCTGCAGATACCGCTCGACAACAGCAAAAATGCCAGACGAGCCGCGTTATCCTCAATAGCAAGCCCAAGGCGATCTGCGGAGATCAGCGACGCCCACGAACGGGCAATTTTTGTCAGCAGGTCGTTTTCCGCCAACTC
>USKL01000068.1 GCA_900555225.1 uncultured Collinsella sp. | reverse complement strand
TGCCGTTCCCAAAAGCCGCCCCGACCTGATGAACGACATCAATGCTGCCATGACGGCAATCGCCCGCGTCAACCCACGCTATAACGACGAGGTCAAATCGAACTATTCAGCGCAAAACAGCGGATCATCCTCGCTCACCGGCGATGAGCGCGCCTGGCTCAAGGCGAACAACAACACCATCACGCTCGGCTACATTACGGGCAAACTCCCCTACTGCAACGAAGACGAAGACGGCAAAATGGAAGGCTCGCTCGCATCGCTTGCGACGACGTTGCACGATAAATTTGGCATTACGGTCAAAACCGTCGCCTTTGATAGCTACAAGATGATGTCAAAGGCCCTGTCAAAGGGAAGCATAGACGTCGCGCTGCCGGTATACCGAGATTACTGGTTTGCCGAGCAATCAGGCGTTGTGCAGTCGGTATCGTTGGGGACCATATCCCTCACCGCCATCCACAGCGGAAGCAACCTGAACAAAGACCTTCAGAACATCGCCTGTACCAAATCATCGTTTATCAACCGAAACGTACTTGAAAGTCTGTTCCCCACAGCGACCGTGACCGAATACCGATCCGACGATGAAGCGTTCGACGCCCTCAGGAGGGGAACGGCGCGCTGCGTCGTCGCTCCCAGTTCACGCGTAAAAACCCTCGGCGATCGTTATGATCTCGAGGACTGCGAGACGGTCGAGCTCCCTGACACCTGCGAGCTCTCGTGCTGGATTTCGCGCGGAAAGCCCGAGCTGCTGGGAATCATCAACAAGGGCATCATCAATGCCGGAGAATCGCTCTCCGCAAGCAATTACTCCTCTACGTCGTACACGGCCCAGGAATCCAACACGCTTCAATTCCTTTATCGCAACCGCACCGCCGTTGCCTCCACCCTCATCGGTATGTTGTCGGTCAGCATCGTCCTGCTCATCTGGGCGCTCGTGCGCGCTCGAACCGAGCGCGAAAAAGCCGACGCCGCCAACGCCGCTAAGACGGCATTCCTCACGCGCATGAGCCACGACATCCGTACGCCGCTCAACGGCATCCTGGGCCTTATCGATATCGAGGAATTGAAGGAAGGCGATATCCAGGTCGCCCGCGAAAGCCGCGCCAAGGCTCGTGTTGCCGCCAATCACCTGCTCTCGCTGATTAACGACATCCTCGAGATGGGCAAAATCGAAGACCGCAAGATAACACTGGAACATGCGCCTTTTAACCTCAAAGAGCTCTGTGACAATACGCTGGTTCTGTGCAAGCTCCGCGCATCCGATAACGGCATCACCATGCAGGACAATAGTCTGCCATACACCACGGGGCCATACATGGTCGGCAGTCCCACCCATATCCGACAGATCATGATCAACCTGTTAGACAACAGCATTAAGTACAACAAGCGCGGCGGCTCCGTCACCTTTAGCTCAAAGACCAAGCCACTCGATAACGGGCGCGCGCTCTTTTGCTTTAGCGTTTCGGATACCGGCATTGGCATGACTCCCAAATTCTTAAAACATATCTATGAGCCGTTTGCCCAAGAAGGTAACGATGCGCGCAGCAAGTTCCAAGGAACCGGCATGGGCATGCCAATCGTCAAGTCGCTTATTGAACTGATGGGCGGCACCATCGAAGTCACCAGCGAGCTCCATGCGGGCACCTCGTTCTACGTGGAGATTCCGCTCGATATCGACAAGAACCCCCAGGCGCGGGCGAATACGGTCGAGGGGGCGCTCGACTGCTCGCTCGCCGACATGAACGTACTGCTCGCCGAAGACAACGAATTGAATGCCGAGATTGCCCAGGCGCTGCTAGAATCCGAGGGCATCGTGGTCACCCGCGCCGCCAACGGCAACGAAGTCGTCGATCTGTACCTGTCGCATCCCGCCGGCAGCTTCGATGCGATCCTGATGGACATTATGATGCCGGACATGGACGGCTATGAGGCAACCCGCACGATTCGTCTGAGCGAGAAGGTCGATGCAGCCGATATCCCCATCATCGCGCTCACCGCCAACGCCTTTGCCGAGGACGCCAAGGCGGCACATGACGCCGGCATGAACGCCCATCTGTCCAAACCGCTCGACTTTAACAAGCTCAAAAACATACTCGCCCGCATCAAGAAAAACGGATCCATTTCGCTATAGTTTGTGCTCAACCACTACGCACGACCAGAAAGGAAGCCAACGATGTTTAGGCCCTTACGTCGAAAGAAACGCGCTATCACCGACGAGGAAGCGCGCGAACTGCTCGCCACCTGCAAGCGCGGCGTCTTTGCCGTCAACGGCGACGATGGCTACCCGTACGCCATTCCCGTCAACTACTTCTTTGACGCCGAGCACGACAAGATCTATTTCCATGGCGCCAAAGCCGGCCACAAGGTCGACGCACTCAAGCGCGATGACAAGGTCTGCTTTACCGTATACGGCAACGAGTGGTACCAGGACGGTGACTGGGCTCCCTACGTTATGAGCACCGTCGTCTTTGGCCGTTGTCGCCTGGCGAATGACACCCCCGCGTTTATCGAGGACAAAGTCCGCCAGCTCGCCCTTAAGTACTACCCTTCTGCCGAAGAAGTCGAAGAGGAAATCGCCAAGGACATCAAGGGCGTCCAGCTCTACGAGATTTTGATTGAGCATCTTTGCGGCAAGCAGATTCAAGAAAAGTAAGCCCCTCAGCAGGCCTCATCAATAACAATATGGCCCGGTTCCAACCCACCTTGGAACCGGGCCATATGCTTATGAAGCATCGGCGGCTATGTGCGCTAGCGCCTCAACGAGCTCCTGCGAGCTCACGGGTTTACTCAGGTGCGCGTCCATGCCCGCCTCACGCGAAAGCCTGCGGTCGTCGGCAAAGGCGTTGGCGCTCACGGCAACAATCGGCGTGGTCGCGGCATCCTCGCGATCGAGTGCTCGAATCCGACGCGTGGCCTCAAGGCCATCGATACCGGGCATCATGATGTCCATCAACACCGCGTCGTACTCGTACGGCGCGCTCGCGGCAAACATCTCGACGGCAGACTCGCCATCCTTAGCATGCGCCACGACGGCACCGGCACGGCCGAGCGTAAACTGCGCGATCTCGGCATTCAGATCGTTATCCTCTACGAGCAAAACATGCAAGCCCTGGAGCGCATCGCCATCGCCCGCATCCGCGCGAACTGCCTGAGGAATCTCGGAGCGCTTGCATTTCTCGAACGGCAGGCGGATGGTAAACGTCGTCCCCTGCCCCAAGACGCTCGTAAAGCTCATGGTTCCGCCCATAAGCTCGACCAGCTGTTTTGCGATAGGCGCGCCCAGGCCAGTTCCCGATGAAGCGCCTTCCACCCGTTGCTCCTCGCGACAAAACGGCTCGTAGAGGTGCTGTTGGAACTCCTCGCTCATGCCAATACCGTTGTCGGCGATCGTGTATTCATAGACGGGGACGCCATCCGCTGGCTCCACCTCGCGGCACACCAGGCGAACATAGCCGCCCTGGCGGTTGTACTTGACGGCATTGCCGGCAATATTGAGCAACAAGCGCTTGAGGTGCGTCACGCTCACCCGCGCATAGGGATGATTAAGCGTCTGCTGGTCGCAGATAATTGTCACCAGACGCTCCTCGGCCTGGCGCTCCAGAATATCGCGCACTTCACAGTTGAGGGCCACCAAATTTATGGGCACGAGGTTCAGGTCGACCTGCCCGCTCTCCAGGCGACTCATATCGAGCGCCTCGTTGGCAAGGTCGAGCAGCAGTCCCGATGCCGTCCAGATTTTTGAGCGGCACTCGGTCTGCTTTTGCAGATCGTCCGCATTGGCGTCGCCAACCTCGACCATGCCGCGAATGCCGTTGATGGGCGTGCGCAGATCGTGGCTCATGCGACGCAGAAACTCCGTCTTTGCCGAGTTGGCAGACGAGGCCTCACGCGCCGCCTTTGCCAGCTTGTCGCCATAGTCGCGCTCCTGCTGCAGCAAGTCCGTCAAACGTCGACGATCAGCGCGGCGACGCACCGTCACAACAACGGCTATAACACCGCCGTAGAGCGCCAGCACGCCGGCAGCAACAGCCGCGACGACCTCGAAGTAACGCCGCGCCGGAGCATAGGTGTACACATAGAATTTGTGCGCTTTTCCAAATGTGCCCAAATACCACTCGCCGTCGGCGTTAATCAATTTGACCTTACCGGCCAGGCATCGATCCTTAATACCGTCGACAATGAAGACGTCCGTCGCAGGCAGATCGAATACGCCCAATACAGTGGGTTCAACGGCATTGGTCGCAACGACCTTGCCGTCGCTTTCGATCACGATATTGCCGCTATCGATGGTTTCATAGCCTTCGAGCAAACTCTGCAGTTTGAGTGTATTGCTTGCAACCGCCTTCGCGCTCTGATGCCTTACCGCGATAACGATGCCCTCGCCATCCTGCCGAGTCACGCAGCCAATGTCTGCGACCGAATCATCCGCAAGCGTGATGCGGGCGGTATAGGACTTAAGCGGATGAGTTGCCACCTCCAGCACGGGTGCTTCCTTGAGATACGTAGCAAGCGACTCGTAGCCCACGCCATCCGTCGAGGACTCAGACACCAAATTGCCCGATGCGTCCGTCACGATCAGTGCGCTCACGTTGAACTGGTCGGCATATAGCTCCAACCTTGTGTTATCCACCGAACCGTCGCGCTCCATATCGCGCGCTGCCTCTCCGGCAATCTCCATAACGCGTATCAGGTTTTTGGTCGTATAGGCGCTATTGAATGCATCGTAGGAAAGACTCTGCGTCGCCACGTAATCGACAACGTCGGCAAAGCGCTGCTCGGCTTGGGCCGTCATGTAACCGTAGCTCATCATGCCGGCAGCAACCGAGAGCACTATCCCCAGCAGAGCGACAAGGAGCCATGCCCCTGCCGAACGATTGCCCCGCTCCTCTACGGCGTGGTCAGGCGCATCGATCATGACAGACCCTCCACATTCAAAAATGGCGAAGGGTCATCGAAGTACTTTGACACCAGGCGTTCCATGGTGCCATCGGCAAGCATTTCTTGGTAGGCATGAGTGAGCTTGACGTCGATGCCGCGCATATCGTTGATATCGAAAGCGGTGCCCAAACCAACCTCTAGCAGCGGCTCATCCAAAATGCGATACGTTACGCCATAGTCTTTTTCGTAGGTGAGCAGCAAGGACTCATGCGCGGCGATGGCGTCGACCAGGCCTTCGACGAGCGCCGGGTTCAGGCATGAACGGTCCGAAAAGCAGTAGAGTTCCTTGATCTGCGGAACGCTTTCATTTGTGCGATTGAGCAAAATGCCCTCGGGCTTGGTGGTGGACTGAACCGCCACGATCTTATCCTCAAGATCGGCAAGCGTGTAGATATCGCTCTGGGGATCGACCGCGACCACCTGGCGGCTCGCAAGGTACGGGCCGGCCCAACGATACTCGTTTTCGCGACCCGTCATGCTAAAGCTACCCATGACACAATCGAGCTCGCCGCTCGCCAGCAGTTCTTTCTTCTTTTCCCAGTCGATCAGCTGGTATTTTGGCTTGTAACCAATGCGGGCCAACGCCTCGGTCAATATCTCGACATCCAGGCCAACAATATCGCCGTACTCGTCGGTATACACAAACGGTGGGTAGAGATCGCTTCCGACGTTGAGCGTCTTAAGGTCGTCGTCTTTGGCCTGCGAGGCATCCAGGCCTTCTAATGCAGACGTCGAGGCTCTGCCATTCGACCCGGAACAGCCGGCTATCGCTACGACAAAGGCGCACGCTACCGCAAGCGCAACAAACAACGAAATGGCAACCGAGCGACGGGACCTTTTCATCGAGCTCCATACAATCCTGTTTACAGACTGAAATGGTAAAAAATAATAGCAAACAAAACCACACGAGTGCCCAATGGCTACAGACGTTTTACCATGTGGGGCCTTCCAGCCGACTTGGCAGAAGGCCCCGCATGCAGTGCTCACTTACCGTGCATTAAAAACGTAGCGGTCCAGGCGGTCGCACGCTTCCTTTACGCGCGAAAGCGGCAGCGCCAGATTCACGCGAATGTGGCAGGGCCCGTGGAACGGGCGGCCGTCCTGATATCCCACGCCCACGCGCGCCCCCTCGTCGAGCAGCCACTGAATATCGCGGCCATGCTCGCGACACCACTCGGTGCAGTCCAGAAACACCATGTACGTGCCCTGCGGACGCGAATAGGACACGCCCTCAAAATGCCCGTCCACGTAATCGCAGAAGTACTCGATATTGCCGGCAAGCACCTGGTTGAGCTCGTCCACCCACTCGTAGCCCTGCGGCTGGTAGGCACCGATAAGCGCATGCATGGAGAGGACATTCATCTCGTTGTAGTGGGTCTTGTTGGACACGGCGCAGATGCGGTCACGCAGCGTCTCGTTGTAGACAATGTGGTAGCTGCCGACAAGGCCCGCCAGGTTAAACGTCTTGCTCGGCGCATAGAGGGCAACCGTGCGCATGCGGGCATCCTCGCTCACCGACTGCGTCGGGATGTGCTTGTGCCCCGGCAGGATGATATCGGACCAAATCTCGTCCGAAATCACCACGCAATCGTGCTGGCGATAGATGTCCATGGCGCGCTCGATTTCGTCGCGCTCCCATACGCGGCCGCAGGGATTGTGCGGCGAGCAGAACACCGCGGCATGGATGTGGTTTTGGGCGAGTTTGCACTCCATGTCCTCAAAGTCCATGCGCCACACGCCCTGATCGTCGAGCTTAAGCGGGCTATGGACAATACGATAGCCCGCGGCCTCAATGGACTTGGTAAAGCCGATGTAGGTGGGGCTGTGGACCAGCACCGCATCGCCCGGCTGGACATACGCGCGCAGCGTCGACACGACACCGCCCAGCACGCCGTTTTCGTAACCGATATGTTCAGGGCGCAGGCCCTCGACGCCATTGCGGCGGCTCTGCCATTCGATGATGCGGTCGAAATACTCGGAGCGCGGATTGAAATAGCCAAACATGGGGTGCTGGGCGCGCTGAATGATGTGTTCCTGGACCGTGGGCACCGTGGCAAAGTTCATGTCGGCCACCCACATGGGAATGCGGTCGAAGCCCTCGTCGGGTGCGTTCGGGGCCATACCGGGGATCTCACCCCAAGAGTCAACGGCGATGGCGTCCATGCCGTGGCGGTCGATGATTGAAGTGAAGTCGTATTTCATGCTGGACTCCCGTGCAAAGTTGATTGTTTTGGTAGGCGTTATTGTCCACCAGCGTGGGCGGTTTTGGCGCGGGGTTTGGCGCTTAATTTGACGGGTGCGGACGAATGGCTGGTTAGTCTTGCGCGTCGTTGACGGCAACTACGGTTAGCTGGGTTTCATCGACCGTAAACGATATGTCGAGCCCGGCGTAAGCCAGATGATAGACGCGGTGTGGCTCGTGCTTGCTGCCCGCGCGGCGCGGG
>USKL01000067.1 GCA_900555225.1 uncultured Collinsella sp. | reverse complement strand
GGCCGCGGGTAAGGTCGGTGCCGATGTGCACCTTGATATCGGCATCAGAGATCGCGAGTGCCTGAGCATCGGTGTTGATGGCAACAAACTCGACGCCGCGGATGCCCTCTTCGATCATTCGATTGACCGCGTTGGTACCGCCGCCGCCGACGCCGACCACCTTAATGACGGCAAGGTAGTTGTTGATCTCTGTCTCGTGCATGTCGGTCCTCCGAACAAAGGTTATAGCCATAGCATGGGTCGACCCCGCGCACATTAACCTTCAGGTTGAAAGTAAATGCAAAGGTAAACCGTATTATGGTTGCACATTATGAACGTATCAGTCAAATAATTGACCGTGAAAACCAAACAAACCAGATAAACGGCGTGGTATGGCCCCTCAACAAAGCATCAACCAGCGCTACGAGGTCGGAGCGTTCCTAAATGTATAGTTACCCGGAGAGCGCACATTGATATACGTTACGCCCTCTACCTGCGAAAGCAGCTTGGTGACTACGCGCTCCTTCTTGACGATATCGTTCGAATCGCCCAGCGACACCTCAATGCCGTTATTGAGGTTTGCCGAGATGGCTTCGACCGAAGGCGTGGAAATATCCTTGACTTGTCCCAAGAACTCGCTCGAAAAACCACGCACATAATCCAAGCCAGCCTTAACGGCCTTGGAGCTCACCGCCTGGCCGGAAACCGGAGCGACATCCGCCGAGACATCGGTCAACAACACCGCGCCATAGTGCTTAGCGAGCGCCAGCGCGGCATCAATGCCGGTCAGGGTATTTGAGCCCTGCCCCGTCGTGATGACGTTGCCCTGGTCATCCACTTCGACCGACGTCGACAGCGGGGCGATCCAGGTGTCATCATCCCCGATGGCCCAGGCAAGGTCATCGGAGCTGATATAGGCAATTGCGATGACCTTGCGCTCCATCGGCGTAATGATGAGCGTATGCGGGAACTGACGCTGGACATCCACGCCCGACACCCACGGGTTCTGCTTGAGGTCCTCGGTAATCTGGTCAGGATCGACGTTAAAAAGCGACGTTCCCTCGGGCAAATCGATCAGCTGGATAGCATCGTGCTTCGTCACATGCTCGCTGCCTTGAATCTGAATATCAGTGGCGGTAAACAATCCAGAGTTGATCACCACGACGGCAACGACGACGAGCACGGCCAAGACGGCCAGAACGCCGCCCACGATTTTGCCTTTGCCTGTAACGAGAGAAGCGGCGTCTGACGTTTTATTTGCCATCGCCCCAAGTGAAGACAACGGGTTGACGCCTTTTTTACCCGAAGGCTTCTTGGCGGTAGCCGGCACCGATGTCAGCGAGCGCGGTTTCGATGCGCCCAGCGTGCGACCCGGACGCGCCGCCTTAGTTCCCGTCGAGGGCTTAGGAGTTGCCATGGGACGGGCAGGTTTGGCGCCCATAACAGGCTTTGCCGTCACCGAGGGACGCGAGGACTTTTTTGCGGCCGGACGATTACCGAGCTGCGAGCCGACAACCGGACGACTGGTCTGTCGAGCATGCCCGACAGACTTAGAGTGCGCGACGGTATTGCGTTGAGGTTTGGCAGGCGCGCCGGAACGCCCTCCGGCGCGGCGGAAGGTGGGTTTCGATGCTCTAGAAGCCGAGGAATTTAACTTCCGGTCTGAGCTCGATGCCATACGCCTCCCTCACCTTTCCGTGCACATGTCTGATAACCGCGGCAACGTCATCGGCCGAGGCAGTTCCGTTATTAACGATAAAATTAGCGTGAACGGGCGAAACTTCCGCGCCGCCAATCGAAAAACCCTTTAATCCACAATCCTCGATAAGCTTGCCCACGCTCGCATCGGGCGGATTGCGAAAGACCGACCCGCAGGATGCGCGACCCATGGGCTGTGTACGCTTGCGCCTCGTAAGGTACCGCTCCATGCGCTCGCGAATGTCGGCCTTGGGCGCCGGTTTAAGCTTGAGCACGCACTCGAGGATGATCTCATTGCGGGGAAGGCTACATTCGCGGTAGCCCCAAGTGATCTCGGACCCCGCATAATGCTTGATACCGGATGCCGGGTCAAACGTTACGACATCCTCAACCAGCGAGCCAATCCACTCGGTCCGTGTGCCGGCATTCATAGATATCGCACCGCCAACCGAGCCAGGGATGCCAACGGCAAACTCAAGGCCCGAGAGGCTACGCGACAGGGCATCGTTGACCAGGCGCGCAAACATCACGCCCGCACCGACCGTCAGCGTACAACCGTCATCGGCAACAACCGTGCGCTGAAACTCACGTCCGAGCGAAATGACGGCGCCGCGATAACCGCCATCGGCAACCAGCAGATTGGAGCCCTTGCCGATGATGACCCACGGCACCTGCTCACGATCGAGCACCGCCACGGCGCGGCGAAGGGCATGATAGCTATGGCACGTCACAAAGAGGTCGGCCTTGCCGCCGATACGATAGCTCGTATGACGCGCAAGGCGCTCGTCCTCGATCACATCCGTGTCGATCATGCCCGAGAGCGCCATGACGGCGTTAAACAGACCCATTAGACTTAAGCGTCTTTCTTGGCAGTCAGATACTCAATGAACTCGGGACCGACGGTCGTAACGTCACCAGCACCCATAGTGAGCAGCAGGTCGCCCTCGCCCACCATCTGCTCGAGCTCCTGATTGAGCTCAAGACGGCTGGAGCAGTACACGACCTCCTTGCCAGGATGCTTGGCGCGCACGGTATCGGCGAGCATCTTAGAGGTAACACCCGGAATGGGCATCTCGCCAGCCGAGAACACATCAATCAGCAGCAGTTTATCGGCATTGGCAAATGCATCGGCAAAGTCGTCGCACAGGGCCTGCAGACGCGAATAACGGTGCGGCTGGAACACGACGTCGACATGCTTGTAGCCCAGCGACGAAGCGGCAGCAAGCGTCGCCTTGATCTCGGTGGGGTGATGGCCGTAATCATCGACCACGGTGATGCCATCGATATCGCCCACGTGGGTAAAGCGACGGCGGACGCCCTCAAAGCTCGAGAGCGCCTTGGCGGCGGCGTCGATGTCAAGGCCCAGGACATGGGCGACGGTGAGCACCGCCGTGGCGTTGAGCATGTTGTGGCGACCGGGATTGCTCTTGATCTCCACAGCGTGCTCAGTGCCGTCCTCAAAGCGAACGATAAAGTCGCTCTGGATGCCCTTGACATCCGGGTGCATGCAGACGATGTCGTTGCTCTCGGCAAAGCCGTAGGAAAGCACGTGACGGCCCGTCGACTTGGCGAGCTCGACCAGATGCGAGTCCTCACCGCAGACGATGACGGTGCCGTCCTCGCCCACCAGGCTCATGAATTTGGCGAAAGTCGCCTCGATCTCCTCGATACCCGAGTAGTGATCGAGGTGGTCGGCCTCGACGTTGGTCACAATGACCACGTTGGGGTTCAGGAACAGGAAGGAGCTGTCGGACTCGTCGGCCTCGGCGACAAAGTAGTCGCCCGAGCCGTTCTTGCCGTTCGTGTCATAGCCCTCGACGATGCCACCGATCAAGAAGCTCGGATCCAGACCCATGCGGTCGAGCATGGTGGCGCACATCGAAGACGTGGTGGTCTTGCCATGCGTGCCGGCAACAGCGACGGTGGTGTAGCCGTGGCCCAAAGCAGAGAGCATCTTAGCACGGGGCCACACGGGAATACCAAGCTCGCGAGCGCGCACGAGTTCAGGGTTGGACTCCGGAATAGCGGTGGAGACAACAACCACGTCGGGCTTGACCTCGTCGATCGTGGCGGCCTCATGGCCCACATGCACCTTCACACCAGCGCGGGTAAGCTGGCGGATATAACGTGACGTCTTAAGGTCGGAGCCGGTAACGGCATAACCGCGCTCGTGCAGAACGAGGGCGATGCCGCTCATGCCGGCGCCGCCGATACCGATAAAGTGGGCGCTCTTAAACTCGGGCGCGGAGGTTGCAGTCTGGGAATCAGCCATGTGCTCGTGTACTCCTTGCGTAAACACTGCCTGTAACCCGTTAACTGTACCGCACCTACCGCATCAGCGCGAGGGCGACCGACGATATCCCGTCTAACTAACGCAAACCCTCTACCGCATCCGCCAGAAGAGCGGCGGCCCTATCCTGGGCCAGACCACGCGCCGCCTGACGCATGGCGTCGCGCGCCGCCGCGTCATCGACCAGGTGCAGCAGTTCATCGGCAAAGGCAGAACCGTCGATATCGGCATCGGCGCAGAGCACGCCGGCCCCAGCGTCGACCAGATAACGGGCATTGGTGGTTTGGTGGTCGGCCGTCGCATGCGGGTACGGCACGAGCACCGAAGGCACGGCGAGTGCAGCGATCTCGGCCACGCTCGATGCGCCCGAACGCGAGAGCACCAAATCGGCAGCAGCCAGCATATCGCCCATGTTGTCGATGTAAGGCTGGACGCGGTAACGCTTCGCCTCCTCGGGCGTCAGCGCCAAAGCGCGCTCGGTCTCCTCAAAGCCGTCGGCACCCGTCGAATGCAACACATAGAGGTTCTTGCGCGAAAGCAGCTCGTTTTTGAGCGAAGCCACACGCTCGTTGAGGTGCTGGGCGCCAAGTGAACCGCCAAAGACGAGCAGCAGCGTAGCGTCCTCGGGAACGCCAAGTGCCTTGCGGCCGCGAGCGCGATCGCCCTCGATCACCGAGCGACGTACGGGGTTGCCGGTCATGAGCACGTGGTCAGGGTCACCTTCGCGCTCAAAGACCGAACGCGCTGCCGGCACCGAGATGCACACGCGGGCGGCGTGGGAGTTCATCATCTTGTTGGCCAGGCCCGGAACAGAGTTCTGCTCATGCAGCAGATACGGAACGCCCGCGCCCTTGCACCACCCCAGCAGCGGAACCTCGACATAGGCACCAAAACCAATGGCGGCATCGGGCTTGCCGACCTTTGAGAAATGACTGGCGAGCGCACGCTTGGCTTTGTTGACACGCCACAGCGAGGTCAGCGCCGTCCAAGGACGGGAGCGGTCGAAGCCCGTGACCGTAATGGGCACAAAATCAAACCCAGCCTCGGGGACCAGACGACCCTCGAGCTTGCGCGACTGGCCCACGAACACAACGTGGTGGCCACGGTCACGCAGCTCTTCGGCCAAGGCGAGCGCGGGGTTGATGTGCCCGGCCGTGCCGCCGGCTGCAATAGCAACGGTCATTTTATCGGTCATGGTAGTCCCTTCGTACACGCGGTCCCTGGTCGTCGGTACGCAGACGCGCCGACGGGTCCGAGTTCAAATCGATTCGATTATATCCGCCGCCCGCGTTGCGAGGGCTGGGGCGCTGAGGACGACCTTGCGGCGCCGTTCGCTGACGCGGGCGGGCTGCCGGCTCGGTCGCAGAGCCATCCAGGACGGTAAAACCGTTACGCGAAGATCGCTCGCCGCGCACGTGGGGCACGCCGGCGGTACTCTCATCCATAACGGCAAAGCTCTCGCGGCGGCGGTCATACTCATCGCGGCGGGCGCTCTCGTACGAAACGCGCAGGATCAACCCGGCAAGCATGAGCGACACAATAATCGACGAACCGCCGTAGCTAATAAACGGCAACGGTTTGCCCGTCATGGGAAACACGTTGAGGATGCCCAGCGCGTTAATCAAAAACTGCACTGCGAGAATGACCGCGGAGCCAGACGCCATAAGCGCGCCCCGGCGATCGGTCGCCTGCTCGGCAATGCGAAACGCCGAGTAGATCAGCATCGCAAACACCAAGAAGAACAGCACGGTTCCGACAAAACCGACTTCCTCGCCAATGATGGCCAGGATGTAGTCATTGTGCGCCTCGGGCAGATACGAGTACTTCATGGTTGAGTTGCCGATGCCACGGCCGAACAGACCGCCCGAGGCAAAGGCCATAATGGCAAGCGTGGCCTGATAGCCGTCACCATACTCGTCGGCCCAAGGGTTCAAGGCAACCTGAATACGCACCATACGGTACGGCTCTGCGACAAGCGCAATCACGATCACGAGAATGCCGAAGATTAGCACGCCGATGATAAATCTGGGGTCGAGACCCGCAAACAACGCCATGCACATGAGGGTCAACAGGATGATCAGGACAGTACCGAAATCGGGCTGGATAAAGATCAGAAAGAGCGAAATGCCCAGGTAGATGCCCATCTTGCGAAGGAATTCGTTGATGTTGCCACCGGGCGAAAAGAAGCGGTCGAGCATGATGGCCGAATACGCAATGGCAAATGGCTTTAAAAACTCGGAAGGCTGGAACTGAATACCGGCGATGTTAAGCCAGCGCGTGGCGCCACGGCTGCCGCTGCCCACCAAGAACACCAGAAACAGTAGCCCTATCATGCCTATGAGGAAGATCCTGAGCACATCCTCCCCAAACCAGCTGTCCGGCAAAACGCGCACGATGGCAATCAGCGCCAGAACACCGACCACGGCAAACGCGGCCTGTCGACCCAGAAAAAACGTCGCCGAGCCATTCTCGTGCAGCGCCTCGACCGAAGACGCCGAGTACACCATCAGCAGGCCAAAGCATACCAAGGTAAACAAGCAGGCCATGAATATCAAACGGGGGCGCATGATACGGGCGGGAACGCCGGCAATATAGCGTTCGCTAAACGACTGCCCGCCGCGGCTGGAACGCGGTGTGATACGACGTGAGGAAGCACGGTCCGAGTCGGGCCTCCTCATACCTTGTCGGGGGCTCTCCTCTCTCACCGCAACCCCTATTCCATTTGTGATTTCGCTGCAGCGGCAAGCTGGGCCACGTAGTCCTTAAACACGCGGCCGCGCTCCTCATAGCCCGAGAACTCATCGAACGAAGAGCAGGCAGGAGAAAGTAAGATCACGTCACCACGGCTCGACAGCGAACGGGCGACGTCCACGGCGTCGCGTAGGTCATCCGCCTGGGCGATATCCACATCGCCATCGACATCGGCCTCGTCCATAGCGGCGGTGAAGCGCTCGCGCGCATCGCCAAAGCAGACGACCGAGCGCACGTTGTCCATAACGACGCGCGCGAAGTCCGTGAGCGGCGTGCCCTTATCGTGGCCGCCGAGCAGCAAGATCACGTCGTCATCGGGAAATGCCGTCAGTGCCTTCTCGACCGCATCGGTGTTGGTCGCCTTGGAATCGTTGACGTAGCGCACGCCGTCAATCTCGCCACACGGCTCCACGCGGTGCTCGAGCGGCTGGAACGAGGCAAGACCGCGGCAGACACCATCGACATCGGCACCGACCGCCAAGGCAGCCGTGGCGGCGCACAGGGCATTGATAACATTGTGATGGCCCGAGATCTTGAGCTCGGATGTAGCGATGAGCGGGGTCTCGACGCCCTTCAGGCGCACGACCATCTTGCCGTCGCGCACAAAGGCGGCATCCTCGCCCTCAGGCTCGTCAAAGGCAACCTTGCAGATGCGACGACCCGGCGTGTAGATGT
>USKL01000066.1 GCA_900555225.1 uncultured Collinsella sp. | reverse complement strand
CGCAGGGAGGCCGACTTCGCGTTCTTCGCCGCCAGGCTCGGTTGGGATTACGAGCAGTACGCGCAGCACACGCCCGTGCAGCTCGCGTTCGTGCGCAAAGAGCTTGAGACCGTGACCGTCGACCAATCGAACCTCTTCAAGGACGCCGTACAGGTGGCGGTTGCCAACTGCCTGTCCAAGAAGCGCCACAAGCTCTGGAAAAAGCGCAACGGCTCCTTCCGCGAGGACTCCTTCACCTACGAGGAGATCGACGCGCTGAAGGAGCAGCACCGAAAGAACCCGCCATGGACGCCTTGGGGAGGAGGCAAGCTGAATGGCTGATTACGTTCTCTCCGCCAAGGGAACCTACGACGGCTCGAACTTCGACTCGGGCGTCGATGGCTCCGCATCGAAGCTCAAGGGCCTCACCGAGACGGCCAAGGGCGTCGGCTCGCAGGTGGCGGGATACTTCGCGAACAGCTTCGGCAGCGTTGCGAAGTCAATTGGCAACGCCATCGGAACGGTTACCGCAGGAGTTACCACGCTCGCCGCCACCGGCGGCATGAGCCGCGCCTTGAACATCGAGAAGGCCCAGACGATGTTCAAGGGCATGAAGCTCGAATTGAGTGACTTCTACAGCACAATCCAGCAATCAGTTGACGGAACGGCGTTCGGCTTCGACACCGCCGCGCAGGCGTGCGCCCAGCTCGCCGCATCTGGCGTCGCCGCCGGCAACGACATGGAAAAGGCTCTGAACGGCTGCGTGGGCACAGCCGCCACGTTCGGCCAGGACTTGGGCGACCTCTCCTCGATTTGGGCCAAGGTGGCCGCGAACGGCAAGCTCTCAGGCGAGCAGGTCGCGCAGTTCACCGACCGAGGTATCAACGCAATATCAACGCTATCGACCTACTTGGGCAAGTCCTCCGACGAGGTTTCCAAGATGGTCACGGCTGGCAAGATCGACTTCCAAACCTTCTCCGACGCCATGTATTCCGCGTTCGGCGATTCGGCAAAGGCGGCGAACGAGACCTTCACCGGCTCCATGGCGAACATGAAGGCCGCGCTCTCGAAAATCGGCCAGGATTGGATGACTCCGCTCAAGGACTCCGCCATCCCCGTGTTCAACTCCATACGAGGCGTACTGAACTCGTGCCGTGCGGCGCTGAAGCCGCTCACCGTGGCCTTCGGCGAGTTCCTGGGCGTCACATACGACGCGCAGGGCAACCTGACGCGCACAGGCGGCGCGGTCGAGAAGGTGTGCGGGTTCCTCGACAGTCTGGCCGAGAAGATCCAGGGCGTAGACCTCTCGCAGCTCGGAACGGGCGGCAAGGTGGCCGCCGCCGCTTTGGCCGGCCTAGCTGCCGTGTCGCTTGGCGGCCTCATCGGGCAGATTCCTGTGCTCGGCGCGCTTGCCAACTCGCTTACGGGCGGCATCGTTCCGGCTCTGAAGGGCGTTGCCACTGGGTTCCTGGCGCTTTCCGCGCCTGCTGCGGTCGCTGTCGCGGCAATCACCGCCTTCGCGGCGATCTTCGCCTACAGCATGGCAACCAACGAGGCGTTTCGCAACTCCATGGTCAGCATCGCTTCGAGCATCGCGTCATCGCTCGCCCCGGCGTTCCAGAGGCTCACGGCTTTGGCCGAACCCCTTCAGGGGCTTTTCGCCGCCGCCGTAATCGTCGTGAACAGCTTCTCACTCGCCATCGGCGGGTTGGTTGCGGCAATCGCGCCGGTCATCGCCTCGATCGTATCGGGCCTCGTTCCCGTAATCGGAACGATCATCGACGCGGTAGGCCAGGTGGCGCTAGCCATCACGACGACGGTTTGCCCAATCATCCAGCAGGTGACCGACCTCATAACGGCCAACATGCCGCTGATCCAGCAGGTCATATCTGACGCATGCACGCTTATCCAGACGGTCGTCTCCACGGTGCTTCCCGTTTTGGTCGAGATAATCACATCGACGATGACCGCTATTCAGGGCGTTATCGACGCCGTTTGGCCGTACATCTCGGCCATCGTGACGTCCGCCATGCAGGCGATCCAGGACATCATCACGATTGTCTTGGGCGTCATCAACGGCGACTGGGGTTCCGTTTGGAGCGCCATCCAATCACTGGCAGCGAACGTGTGGAGCATCATCCAGAACGTCATCAGCGGCGGCGTTGCGCTCATCCAGGCGGTCATACAGAACGGCCTCGCGCTCATCCAGAGCGTGTGGGACTCGATTTGGGGCGCTATCGGCAACTGGGTAACCAGCACGTGGAACAGCATCAAGACTGCCGTGCAAGGCGGCATCAACAACGTGAAGTCGTTCATATCGGGCGGCCTGTCCACGGTGCAATCCATCTGGTCGTCAGCATGGAACGCGGTCGGCAACATCCTGAACAACGCGTGGAGCAACATCCGCAACGGCGTGTCGAACGGCATCAACTCCGTGGTGAGCTTCGTGTCATCGATTCCCGGGCGAATCGTGAGCGCGCTGGGGAACCTCGGCTCCTTGCTCTACAGCGCCGGCAGCTCTATCGTCAGCGGCCTGCTCAGCGGTATCAAGTCGAGCATCGGCGGCGTGTACGACTTCGTTTCCGGCATCGCGGGCAAGATCGCCAGCCTCAAAGGCCCGAAGCGCAAGGACTTGCGCCTGCTCATCCCGAACGGCGGCTGGATCATGCAATCCCTCGAAACGGGCCTGAAGAAGCGCTTCGAGGGCGTGAAGGCCACCGTATCGGGCTTCGCCGACGACCTGAGCATGTCGTTCGGCGGAAACAGCGTCACCTACGAGACCGGGGCGGCGGAAGCCGTCGGCTCGGTCTCCGGTGGCGACACCTATTACCTGTCAATCGACGGAGCTACGGCGAACGCAGACGTGGCGGTGGCCGACGCCATCGACACCTTGGTTGCCGCAGCCCGCCGCTCATCCACAGCGAGGAGGTAGCCCGTGGGAGAGCACACAAGGGAGATACAGATCGCGGGCCGCAACCGCTGGTATCGCGGCTATATCTCCGTTGACAGCCAGTGGAACGTCAACGACACCACGACTCGCCTGCGAGTCACCGCAGCGATCGACGACAAGTACGCCGCCGAGTACGGAACGCACTACGACGTCGTGGTGAACGGCTCGGTGCGCAGCTCGCGCGACGTCGTGCTGAACAACTACGGCAACTGGGCGACGCGCGACGCGGTGACATTTGACGTGGACGTGCCGCGCGGCGCGAGCGGCTGGAACTGCCCGGTGCAGGTGCACGTCTACGGCAAGACGTACAACAACTACTACGGCTCTGCCGGCGGCGACGCGTGGGCTACCATGTACGCATGGGTGCCGCAGCGCGGCTACTCGCAGCCGCATCCGCCTAAGAACTGCAAGCTGCAGCGTGTGTCCGACACGTCGCAGAAGATAACCTGGGACGTCGATTACACGGGAATGGACGGTGCCTACCCGTGGGCGGGCGTCTACGTTGACCGCCGCACCGACGATGGCTCATGGGTGAACATCGCCGACGTTTCGTGGGACGTCCAGAACTACACGGACAACTCGACCAAGGCCGGGCACAAGTACGAGTACCGCCTGTGCGCGCACGGCCCCGGCGGCAACTCC
Organism: uncultured Collinsella sp.; assembly: GCA_900555225.1. Classification (GTDB taxonomy): domain Bacteria; phylum Actinomycetota; class Coriobacteriia; order Coriobacteriales; family Coriobacteriaceae; genus Collinsella. The sequence continues at coordinate 3,826 of USKL01000066.1, read as the reverse complement.
GTTCACGCGTCGGTTGGCACGACCTACACCACGCCCAACGCGCCGTCGCGCGTTGAGGCCGTGAAGGCCGGCGCTACCGAGGTGACCCTGCGCGTGTACGGCGCCGCGGCGTACGCAAACGCGTGGGGCGTCCAGCGATCTGTCGACGGCGGCTCGACGTGGGCGGACATAACGACGACCACCGAGGGCGAAGACCCCGCATGGCTCGACCTGCACGACAAGGCCGCGCCAGCCGGAACGGTCGTCTACCGCGTTCAGGCGAAGCGCGGCTCGCTCGCCTCGGCGTGGGTGAAGTCGAACTCGGTAACCACCATCACGCCGCCGCTCACCCCGAAGGTCACCGCGCCGACCGTGGTGGCCACCGGAAGCCAGGCGGCGGTGTCGTGGGTTCCGAACCATCCGGACGGCTCGCAGCAGACCGCCGCGCAGGTCGAGTTCAGCGGCCCGAGCGCGATCACCGAAAGCGTCACCACGGCGAAGAGCATTAAGAAGTCGCTCGCCAAGGGCAGCTGGAGGGTGCGCGTTCGCACCAAGGGCCTGCACGCCGATTGGGGCGCGTGGTCTGACTACGTGCCGTTCGTGGTCGCCGATTACCCGTCGTGCTGGGTTGCCTCGCCTGCGACCGACGGCGTGCTCATCGACTCCGTGCCGATGACCGTTCAGGTATCGGCCTCCGACGAGACAGGGATAGCCAATGCCACGCTGACGCTTTCCGAGGTCGGCGGAGCGACGATAGCCACGGCCGACGTGACGAGCATGAAGCCCGTTGCGCTTGGCAGCTACACGACCATCAAGAACGGAATCGACTACCTGCTCACCTTGACGGTGACGGGCGGCTCGGGCCTGTCGAAAACGGCCACGCGCCGGTTCAAGACGCACTGGGCGGAGCCGGCAACCCCCGTAATCACCGTGACGTACGGCGATGACCTCACGTGCCACGTGAAGGTGGAGAACGGCGTTTCCGCCTACAACGTCGAGGAGACGACGATTATAGGCCCGATGGCCTACGACGAGGACACGGGCGAGATACCCATGCTCGGCACGATCACGTGCGACGGCGACGAACTGGTGCTTGGCGACGCGTCGAAATGCGTCGGCTTCGTGGTCGAGCGCGTGCTGGACGAGGGCGACCACCTTCTCACGTCGAGCCTGCTCGATGCCCAGGAAACCATCGACCGCGTGCCGCCGCTCAACGCCGACTTCAAGTACCGCGCAACTGGCACTGCGGCGAACGGAACGTCTTCCTACGCCGAGGCCAAGGCGAACCTGCACGCCGAGTGCATGGCGCTCAACTTCGGCCAGGATGCCTCGACGCTGCTCAAGATGGAGCTTGACGCCAAATACTCGACATCTGCGGCGCGAAGCTTCAACAGCTTCCATTTCGCCGACGGCGGGGAAAACGGTGGGCTTCCGCAGTCGTATGCGCTCGATGAGGCAGACCTTGCGACATCGGCCTCTTGCCTGCTTGAGCGAGACGGGCACGACCTGTTCCGCAAGATCATGCGCACACAGTGGCAGGGCTGGTGGCGCGGCCTCGCCGGTGAGCGTGCGTTCGGCGCGATGACGTTCAACGAGTCGCTTAAATCTGCGGGGCTTTGGTCGGCATCGGCGAAGGTCGAGCACGATGTGTTCGAGGAGCCGAGCAATGCCTGATTGGAAAAAGCGATTCGCGGCCTCGTACCGCTTTATGCGCGTTGACCGAAAGACCGGCCTCGATGTCGAGCGACTGCGCAACATCCGAAACGGCGGGAGCATCGAGCGAAACCAGGACACCAGCTACGAGACGGGCAAGATCGACTACCTCGGAACGCTCGACCTCGGTAGTGACCTCCTGCGCATCTACCTCGATGCCACGTTCCCGGACGACACAACGGTGTCGGAGCCGCTTGGTACGTTCGTCGTATCGACGCCAAAGCGATCAACTGGCTACAACTCGTCTGAAGCAGACCTATCAGGCCGCTTGTCCGAGGTTGCGGAAGACGAGTTCGACGCCCCGCGCTCGCTTGCGGCTGGCAGCAACGCCGTCGGCGAGGCGGCGAAGCTCCTGCGCGAGGTCGGCCTTGAGGTTATCGCCGACCCGTCCGACTTCACGCTAACGACCACGTGGGTTATCGGGGCAATCGGCAACGGGGAGAGCAACTACGCCACCCGCCTGAAGGCCGTAAACGCCCTTCTCGATGCGGCGGGCTTCAGCTCGGCGTCGTGCGACCCGATGGGGCGCGTGCTGCTGCGCCGCTACGTCGAGCCTGACAAGCGCGCGCCAGCGATGGTCATGGAAGAGGGCAAGTGGGCGCGTTTCGAGGACGGCGGCACCGAGGAGCTGGACAAATCGGGCGTGGCGAACGTCGTGCACGTCGATTACTCGACATCCGACGAAAGCATAAGGGGCACGGCAATCGACTCCGACCCCAACAGCCAGTACTCGACCGTCACGCGCGGTTGGCGCAAGTCGGCCAAGTACACGAAGAGCGAGCTTCCGGCAGGCTCCACGGCGGCTGAACGGCAGGCCAACGCCAACGCCGAGGCGGCGACCCTCCTGCGCACCCAGCAATCCGCGATCCACCGCCTGAAGGTGACGCACGTCTACGCGCCCGTGGGCGTTTCCGACGCCATCGAGGTTCGCTGGCCGAGCGCCGGCATCTTCGGGAACTTCGCGATACGTAAGCAGACTCTCACCCTCGTGGGAGGATGCCCGATGGAATTGGAGATGAGGCGATTTGAACGCTAGCACCATAGCCGACGCGGGCGAACAGCTCGCCGCCCTGTTCTCGCCGCAAGGCGGCTCGGGGCACTCCGTGGGCTTCGGCACCGTGAAGTCCGTCTCGGGCGCGACGCTCGCGGTCGCCATATCCGGCACGACGCTCTCGGGGCTTCCGATGACCACGGCATGCTCGGCGGCCAAGGCGGGCGACCGTTGCATCGTCGAGACCATCGGCCCGCAGGCTATCGTCACGGGCCTAATAGCCAAGTAAGGGAGGTATTGATGGCAGAAACGACCCAATACGCCGCCCTGATGCTCGACGCCAACGGGAACGTCGATAGGGTGCGCACGACCGACGGCAAGATCTACTACATTGCATCGACCATCGCCATGGATTCGGCGGAAGCGGCGCAAGAGGCCGCAGCGAACTGCAAGACGGCCATGGACAACGCCAACGCCGCCGAGGAAAAGCGGGTTTCGGCCGAGAAAACAAGGGCTTCGAACGAGACCTCGCGCCTCAACGCAGAGGTGAACCGCGCCAACAACGAAGTGGCCCGCGTCAACAGCGAGAACGCCCGCAAAACGGCCGAGTCCTCGCGAGCAAGCGTCGAGAGCGCCCGCAAGTCTGCCGAATCGACGCGCGAAAGCAACGAGGCCGCCAGAGAGACGGCCGAGTTGAAACGCCATGACGAGCACATCGCAGACCAACAGGCCTCGTCGAACGCCGCAGCTGCCGCCAGTGGCGCGGCCTCGCGCGCCGACGCGGCGGCAAACCAGGCCCTGCAGATCGCCAACTCGATTGCCCAGGGCAGCGTCGGCGATTCCAACATCGCAGACCTGCGCAGCCAGAACGAGAAGCTGGCCTCGATGCTCGCGAACGCCACGGGCAAGTTCTTCTTCATGGGCGGCACCGTCTACGCCCCGCCGGCGAAGGCGTCAATAAGCAACGGAACCGTCACGCTCGGCTCCACCTGCTCGGTATCAGGCACGACCATCGTGCTCGCATAGAAAGGAAACGTAAATGGCAACAGTGAACGCAGAGCGATTCGGCATCGATGGGCAGAGCTACGCCATCATCGACGGCACGGCCCGCGAAAACGCGCAGCTGGCGCTCAATAACGCCGA